>CBDUZY010000516.1:0-2848 GCA_965371825.1 uncultured bacterium | reverse complement strand
ACGCTGCGTGACGAACTCGATGCCTTGGATGCGTATCTTGCCACGATGAACATGGGCACTCTCACGGGTGCGCCAAAACCGGAGGCGATGAAGCTCATATCCAAGTTCGAAAAATCAGCGCGAGGTTTCTTTGGCGGCGGGGTCGGGTTTCTTACCAGCCAGGGCGAGATGGAGACAGCGATTGTCATACGCGCCATGCGGATTATTGACGGTCGTGTTTACATCAGAGCGGGCGCGGGGATCGTTGGCGACAGCATTCCCGAGCAAGAGTGGGCGGAGACCGCGGCAAAGGCACGGGCGTGCATCGTCGCGCTGCAGGAGGCGGGCAATGCGGGCTAGGTTCAATGTTCTCGCGATAGACAACTACGATTCATTCGTGCACGTACTGGCGGATGAGTTCCGACGAAGACAGTGCGCGGTGGATGTGTATCGCAACCATTGGCCTATTGAGGAAGCCCTCGGCTACATCAGAACGAACCAGCCGGACCTTCTTCTCATGTCTCCGGGGCCGGGAAAACCGGAAGACGCGAGCCTGTGCCTCGACCTCTTGCACCGGGCTCCGCGGCAACTGCCGGTTTTCGGTGTCTGCCTGGGGTATCAGTGCATTGTCCACTGCTTCGGCGGAAGGGTCATTCGGGCGGATGAGGTTGTACACGGGAAGCCCGCACTGATTCGACATGGAGGCAGAGGCGTCTTCCAAGGGCTGGAGAGTCCAATGCAGGTCGGGCGCTACCACTCACTTGTCGGTGTGGAAATCGACGGGGGACTCCTGGTCACAGCCGAGTGCAACGGCATACCCATGGCCGTCGAACACCGTGAACGTCCGATCTGGGGCGTGCAGTTCCATCCGGAAAGCGTTCTCTCACCTCTGGGCGGAAGGCTCCTCGATAACCTCTTGACGCTCGTGGAGGCATGCCATGCGGATTGAGTCCTTTGGCCGGCGTTCGCTGGAAGAGCAATCCACCTACACCATGTTCCGGGCCCTGTTCGCGCCCGATGTCCAACTGGATGAGCAAGTGACTCTGCTGGAAACGCTAAACCGCCGCGATTTGCGAGGCAACGAACTGGCCCACATGGCCCGGCTGTTACTCGATGAGTGTCTGCGAGTTGAGGGCGCGCCGGGCAATGCAGTAGATCTGTGCGGGACGGGCGGCGATTGTAGCGGCACATTCAACATATCGACCGTGGCGGCATTCGTGGTCGCGGGCGCCGGCTTTCCAGTAGTGAAGCACGGCAACCGTTCGATTTCAAGCAAATGCGGGAGCGTGGATTGTCTCGAGGAGTTGGGTGTCACCGCCGCGCTACAGCCGGGCGACGTCCTATCGTTCCTGGAGGATACCGGCATCGCCTTTCTGTTCGCGCCGGTATTCCATCCCTTGGTCGGTGCCGTAACCAAGGCACGTCGGGCACTGGCCGCCAGGGGGTGCAAGACGGTGTTCAATGTTCTCGGCCCGTTGGTCAACCCTGCCTTTGTTTCGCGACGGTCTCTCGGTGTGTTTTGCGAAGACCTGATCATGCCGGTGGCGGAAGCTCTCAAAGAGCTCGGTGTCCGCAAGGCGATGGTCTATCACGGCGACGGCCAGGATGAGGTGACGCTCACCGGCGTTACGTTATTCGCGCGTTTGTCGAACGGCGAGATAACGCGAGGGCGACTCTCGCCCGAGGAGGCCGGCTTTGTACGCTGCGCCAAAGAGGAACTGGACGGCGGGGGCGCGGCGGATAACGCACGTATTGCTCGGGAGATCCTCGGCGAACGACTGAGAGACGCGCGGCGAGACATCGTCGTACTCAACGCAGCCGTGGGTATTCAGGTTGCGGCCGACGAGGAATTGGGCATCCAGGACTGTGTCGCCCGGGCGACGGACTCCATCGACTCGGGACGCGCAGTCGCCGTACTGAGGGGCGCTGTCGAAAGGTCCCGGTTATGAATGACGTCCTGGGCGAGATCATCGCGCACAAGCACCGGGAGATCGCTGATCTTCCGGAGTGCCATGACTGTGACATGCCACGGAGCGATCGTGACTTTGCCGGCGCTCTGCGTAACCGTTCGCGGGTGATCATCGCCGAGATCAAGCGACGATCCCCATCGGGCTGGACCGCTCCGGGTGGTTTTTACCCGGCGGCGATCGCCCGAGCATACGAAGAAGGTGGAGCTGCGGCTCTATCGGTGCTTACCGACGAGAAGTACTTCGGCGGCGCTCCGACTCACCTTACCGAGGCAAGAGGCGCGTCGTCCTTACCCTTGCTGCGAAAGGACTTCATCGTCGATCCGCGTCAGGTGGCACAGTCTCGAAGCATCGGAGCGGACGCCTGTCTGCTGATAGTCGGGGCGTTTGGTCTCGACGAACTGAGATCACTGAAGAGCCTGATTGAGCGTTTCGGAATGGATGCGTTGGTGGAAGTTCACGACGAAGGCGAGTTGGAAACGGCTATGGCAATCGGCTCGACCTTAATCGCCATCAACAACCGAAACCTGAGGGACTTGTCAGTCGATCGCGGAACGACCCGCAGACTGTGCTCGCGGATTCCGGACGATACCGTGGTCGTCAGCGCCTCGGGGATAAAGATCCCGGAGGATGTGCACGAATTGCCGGAAAGGGTCAATGGCGTGCTGATTGGTACAGCCCTTATGCAATGTGCCGACCCCACCGCATTCCTGAGAGCAGCACGCGGTGTATAGGAAATGAAGCAAGTGAAGGTCAAGATTTGTGGCATTAAGTTGAACCGTTAATTGTGTCGACGAACTACTTTCCTTTCCATTCGCATCTTCAGCCCTTATAGCGAACAGATATCTGCCTGCTGTTAGCACGCCACTGCGATAGCTGTAGACCTTTTGCCCTTGGTAGCT
>CBDUZY010000515.1:0-2859 GCA_965371825.1 uncultured bacterium | reverse complement strand
CCGTGGCCACCAAAATGATCGCGCTCTTGTTCAACGGCTCGAGCGCGGGGACAAATGACCTCAGGCTCATCACGGTTATGGCGGAGAAGATGATGACTAGGGCGACGATCTCCTTGCGACTCATCGGCCCGAGTCTTTCGTAGAGTACCTTCGCACGCTCTCTCAGGCCCGGGATAGTCCTCTGTTCCGGCTTGAACATGACCATGCACATGCCCCACAGGATGAACACCATTAGCACGCCGATCGGGAACATGTAGTAGCTCAACTGAAAAAACGAGATCTCGCGCCCCACGATCTCCTTGTAGAAGCCGATCGCGACGGCACCTCGAGCAGCCCCCAGTAGCGTGATGATACTCCCCGCCCCGGCAACGAACGCCATGCCGATAAAGAGACCCTTGCCAAATCGCGTTGGCCTCTCTTCATCAGTGTACAGAGCATAAATCGCCATCAGCAGCGGATAGATTGTCGCCGCGACCGCCGTATGCGCCATGATCAGCGTCAGAGCCGCCGTAACGATAAAGCTACCGAGGTAAATCATGCTCGTACGTTCACCCACGAGCACGAGCATTTTGTAGGCCATTCGCTTGGTGAGGCCGGTCTCAGAGAACACCATTCCGATGGTTATCGAGCCGATGATGAACCACACAGACGGGTCCATGAAGTCGCCAAAGGCGACTTTTGCAGGCCGTATCAAAAAGAGAACCTGCACGACCCCGATCGTAATTCCCGTGATACCGATCGGGACGACCTCGAAAACCCACCATGTGGCTGCCAGGAGGAACAACGCCAACGCAGCCTTACCTTCGTGACTGAGGACGAATCGCTCGCCCGATGGATCGACCGCGTCCGGCAGGGGGCCCCAGAAATAGACGAGACAGAAAAGGGTAAGTCCGACGACCGTCCACAGGTGCCTCCTCCACAAAAACCACCGGGCCCTACGCGGCATGCGGACACTGGAGGAGGCCGCATCTACGGTAGTGGCCTCGTCACGTTGTGGTTCTGTGGCCATCGCGTAGAGCCCTCTTAGGAGACGAGGATCCGACCGCTCATGGGTGCATTGCCAGGGCGATCTCACCCAGCACATCTACCGAGCGCACTACGCCGACCACTTTGCCATCCTTAATCACGGGAAGCAGGCTGGCGTTACGATCAACCATCTCGCACATCGCGGTGGCGATATGGTCATCGTGTCCGATCGTCGCCTTGATCGGAGTCATGAAGTCCCTGACGAGGCGAGTGGACCGCTTCTGAATATGGGAGATTATCTTGTCGTGAGACAGCTCGGAGAGACCCGGGTCTATTTTCACGTTGAACAGCTTTCTGTCGTAGTTCAACGATCCTCTAACCATGAATCGCGGCTCCAGTCCCCTCATGATATCGCGACGTCTCAGCACTCCCAGGAGTTTTCGGAAGTCGTCGTCGAAGACCAGAACAACTCTAGGCAGAGACGCCTGCTTCTGCCGCAGAATCTGCACGGCCATTTCTTCAATGGCATCGCGGAGCGACAGTGTATCCGGTATGCAGGGATACTCCTCGAGTGGAACCATTATGTCACGTACGAGCGTCTCCTTCATGGCGTTCGTGCTCCGATTTCGCGGGCGTTCCCGTCAGCGGATGAACCAGCCGTCGTCGGGCTCTTCCGCCGGACGTCTCTCAAACGAACGCAGCCCTCGCGACACCAATGGCCGCGGTTGCTGGCCCTTGCGGTGTACCGAAAGTTCGCTGGGCAGTCAAGTCAATTGCGATTCTCGGTGCGAGCCGTCGGCGACCGGCTAAGAAGGCACGGGAACACGCTCGCGGATCCACGCCTCCGCATCCTCGGCCGCCGTCGCGAACTGCTCGGTTCCACACATGTGGTCCGCGAAAGCCTCAACTCCACGCTCCAGGTCGTCGGCGCTCCACAGACGAACACCGTCAAGCTGCTCCATCCCCGTAGTTGAACCGAATATGTTAAAGTCGATGAACGTAAGAGGATGTTCACCGTAATCTCGACAGCCCCGAACCTGCTCGGCGTTCAATACGGAATCCCTACGATCCAGGCCGAAGAACACAACGTCGGCCCGGGCAATCGCCCGCATCACCGACCTGTCGTCGTACTTGTTGACTCGAATGCGTCTCCCGCTGCCTATCGCCCTGCGGAGCATCTTTAGATGTCCACCATGACCGTGACCGCGATGCAGCAGCGTCATCCGGCGTCTCGGCACGCCGAAGTGCTCAGCCAGAACCTCGATTATCGCGCAGGACGTCGTCGATCCACCGATGATCAGACACTTGCCACGCTCCAGGTCAAGCTCGCTCGAGCGCACGATCTGCGAAATCGCGGCGTAGCAGTAGTCCGGTCCGAAGCGACCCCAGTCGGTGTTTCCCCGCAGGTGTCGCTCGTGTTCGGATATTTCGGCCACCAACCGCTCGGTCAACGGGCCCACCGTGCCCGCACGCTCGGCAAGCCTCCGGGCTCCGTGCAGTTGCTGCAGTACCTCGCGTTCGCCCGGTAAGCCGCTGTTGAGGCCGGCAGCCGTTCGCATGAGATGGTGCCAAGCATCAGCGCCGTGCAGCACGTTCACGTGTGGACCCGCCGGTCCGCCGTTAGCTCCAAAAAGTCGGCTACGCAGATCGGAAATCGTCTCGGCTCGTGCGGCTTCGTTCGTCGTTTCGTCCAGCCAACCGTACAGCTCGATGCGCCGGCAGGTATTCCAAAGGAGTGCCTCACGGACTGTGCCACCGTCACAAACGGAACGCAGGACCTCCGGCACATGGCATTGTGGGTTCTTGATCCGTCTCAAATCGCCGACATCCGCGTGGTTCACGTCCGGACCCTGCCCCCTGCCCAGGCGCCCGCGACGCGACATTCCGACCATC
>CBDUZY010000514.1:0-2863 GCA_965371825.1 uncultured bacterium | reverse complement strand
GGCGAGGACTGCGTGTCCTGTCCAGACGACTGCAACGGGAAGCTTGGCGGCAAGCCGAGTGGAAGATACTGCTGCGGCGACGGGACCGCCCAGTATGGCGTTACGTGCAGCGACCCGCTCTGCACGGGTAGCGGCAACACCTGCACGTTCGACCCGGCCGTCGCCTCCTGTTGCGGTGATCTGGCCTGCGAGGGCGATGAGGACAGCTTCACGTGCGAGGTTGACTGCGGTCCGCCGCCGGCCTGCGGTGACGCGATCTGCAACGGCGGCGAGGATCAGTGCAATTGTCCGGACGATTGCGGCATACCGCCGAGTACCGAGGACGGCTACTGCGCGGACGGCATCGACAACGATTGCGATGATCTGATCGATGGGGCTGATCCGGATTGCGCGTGTACCGCCAAGGGCGATCCGTGTTCGACTGACGTGGAGTGCTGCTCCAACTGGTGCCATAAGGGGGCGTGCAAGTAGCGTCCTCGGCGACACCGGGCTTTGAGCCCGATGACAGGTTGTTGTGTAAGAGCGGGGTCGACATCGAGGGTCGGCCCCGCTCATCACTTGCAGGAGTAGGTCCGGCCTCCGGTTGAGCGACATGCGACCGCGAGGCGAAGGGGCATTCGAGGCGGCCACGGAACGGTGCGCGTGGACGTGGATCACGCCCGGCTGCCGGGCAGCTCTCGGATCTGCGCCGCCGAGTACATTGCGTACGGGAGAGACCGCCGTAGACTGCTGTCAATCGGACGCGGGCGAGTGGCGGAATGGCAGACGCAGGGGACTTAAAATCCCCTCTGGTGAAAACCGGGTGCGGGTTCGAATCCCGCCTCGCCCAATGGTCTGCGACGGCCCGCGCGCCGCCCGAGTGCTCGCTGTAACGTCACGGTTCGGGCAGGAAGCTGCCGTGGGCTGCACCCGCGCGTCAAGAATGGTTCTCGAGGAACTCGCCCAACGGAGCACTCAAGACAGGTCGAACCGATCACGGGCGAGGTCGGCGATGTACCGACCTATGCTGATCGACGCGGTCGCGGCAGGTGACGGTGCGTTAAGGACGTGGATCATGTGCTCCCCCTCGATGATCCTGAAGTCGTCGACGAGCTTCCCGTCCGGTTCAACGGCCTGGGCGCGGATGCCACTGTCCGCGCGACGAAGGTCTTGCGCCTGAGTTTCGGGAATCAGTGTGCGGAGAGCGCGAACGAAGGCTCGCTTGCTCAATGACCGGCGCATCTCACCGATTCCCGTCTTCCACTGTCGCCCGGCCATTCGCCAGAACCCACGGTAGAACGCGAAGTCCAGAATATCGCTCGGCGAACAGCTCATTCGACCGTACCCCTCCCGCTTGAATGCCAGAACCGCGCTGGGCCCGGCGAGAACCCGGCCGTGAATGTTCCGAGTGAAGTGAACGCCGAGGAAAGGAAACCGTGGATCCGGAACGGGATAAACCAAGGTCCGCACCAGGTAGCGCCGCCCGGGCACGATGTCGAAGTACTCTCCCTTGAACGGAACGATCCGCAGCTTCGGGTCGGCGCCGCACATGCGCGTCACACGATCGGATTGCAGACCGGTGCAGTTGATCAGATTGCGACACGCGACCGGCCCATTGGCGGTATCCATGCTGAACCCGTCACGCTTACGGCGGACGCGTAACACTCGGGACTTGGTTCGGACTTGCCCGCCACCGTCTCGCACTACGTCGGCAAACGACTCCGCGACTTTGGCGAAGTCGACGACACCGGTTTCGGGAACGAGCAGGGCCTGCCGCCCGGCGACGTGCGGCTCGAACTCGCGCATCTCCTGACGGCTTAGTCGTCGAAGCCCCTCCAGGCCGTTTTCCCGACCTCGCAGCTCGAGCTCCTCCAGGCGGGCGACCTCTCGCTCGTTGGTGGCGACAACGAGCTTGCCGCAACGCTTGTGGGCGATGCCTCGCTCCTCACAGAAGCGGTAAAGCTCCCGTCGGCCTTCGACGCAGAGCTTGGCCTTGAGAGACCCTGGCTCGTAGTACAACCCGGAGTGGATGACACCGCTGTTATGGCCGGTCTGATGGGTCGCCAGGCGATCCTCGGCCTCGAGCACGACTAGGCCAACGGACCTGTGAGACGCAATGGCCATCGCGGTCGCCAGGCCGACGATCCCGCCGCCGATGATCGCCACGTCGTAATCCGGCTGCGAACCGGCCATTTACGTCACCCCGTCAAATTCGGCGCCGCCTCCCACTGACCGCAACGAGGGTTGGCGAAGCCAGCTTACGCGCCCTATCATAGGCGCGGCGTTGCCGCGCAGATAGTGGGGAGGCTCCGTATCCAAGGAGGTACGCTATGTCGCTCACTGAAGGCCTTCACAGAGGCATGGTCATCCGCCACGAGGGGCAGCTCTTCTCCGTCCTCGACTTTTGGGTCGCCCAATCCGGCAAGCAGCGGCCGACCGTTCATCTCAAGCTCCGGTCCGTCACGACGGGTCACACAGGTGAGCGGACATTGCACGAGATCGGTAAGATCGAAGAGGTGTCCACGCAGCTCCGCTCGATGCAGTATCTGTACGCAGCCGGAAAAGAGCGGATATTCATGGACAACGAGTCGTTCGAGCAATACTCGTTCGGCGAGAGCTTCCTCGGTCATGCCGTCGACTTCCTGGCCGAAGAGGAGTCGTACCGTTTCATGGCGATCGAGGGTCAACCCGTCTCGATGGAGTTGCCGCCGATTGTGGTTCTCGAGGTGGCCGACACAGCCCCCGTCGAGCACGCCGGAGGAAGCACGAACGTTCACAAAGAGGCCACCCTCTCTACTGGAATCGTCATTCAGGTTCCGTTGTTCATCACGAACGGCGACAAGATACGCGTGAGAATCGACACGCGCGAGTATCAGGGGAAGGA
>CBDUZY010000513.1:0-2864 GCA_965371825.1 uncultured bacterium | reverse complement strand
GCGATCCGGGTGATACTGCTTGGCCAGCTTTCGGTAGGCGCGCTTGATTTCGTCCACCTTGGCGGTCCGCTTCACACCCAGAACATCGTAGTAGTCGCGCGTACTCGTCATGCATCTCGATTCTAACCCCGTCATCCTCAAAAGTCGAAGGACCGCCGGATCTTGGCCGCAGGTGCGCAGCGTGTGGGCTGCAACGGTCCTCAAAGCCGGTGTCGTCTTAATCCGCTACGGCCTGGTCACTATCTGTCGATTGTAGGCGGCGATGACGTCACCCCGGCTCATCGTGCCGACGATTTGGCGCTCGTCCTTCTCGTCGACCACGATCAGCTCGTGCGTATCGGCCTGGACGAGCTTGTTCAGGGCCGAGAGAAGCGAGTCCGCTCCGGTCACCGTGGTGGGCGGACGGGCGATATCTCGAGCGATGATGAGGTCCGCGACTGTCGTCTCGGTGGCGATGCCACGTATGTCGTTGGCGTCGATGACACCGGTGAGGTGCTCTTCCTCGTCGACGACCGGGAAGCACTCCTGGGAGGACGCCGTGAACCTCTTCAGGAGCTCGTTGAAGCTCAGATCACCACTTACGGAGATCGGTCCGCCGTCCGGTTTCTGCGAAAGCGCCTGCCCTACGGTGATTCTCCTGAGAACGGCGCCGGCCATGCTGCCGATCTTGCTCGGAGCGTCCAACCGCGAGGCGAGCTGCTCGCGGTAAAGCGTCGATCCTCGGCAGAGAATGTACGACAGGATACACACCATCATCGAGGGGATGAGCAGGTTGTAGTTGCCGGTCATCTCGTTGACCATGATGATCGTCGAGACCGGCGTGTTGGCGGCACCCGCGAAGAAACCCGCCATCCCCACCAGTGCGAACGCTCCCGGCTGAATGTCCATACCCGGAAAGAGCTCGGCGCACACGAGCCCGGTCGCCCCGCCGAAGGCCCCGCCGATGATGACCGCCGGCCCGAAGACTCCGCCGCTACCGCCGCTACCTATGCTAAAGGCCGTCGTAACGATCTTGGCGAGACCGATGATTAGCAGCAGTAGCGCCGAGGCGCTGATGAAGCCGAGTCCGTCGGGCAGCAGGCCCTGTAGCGCCGACCCGGAGGGCAACCCAAGCACGTTGTCGTCGAAGCACATCTGCACCGCGCCGTAGCCCGCGCCAAGGGCTTCCGGAAGGAAAAAGCCGATGATTCCCACCACGAGACCTCCGACGGCGGGCTTGAAGTGGTTGGGTATCTTCTTGAGGCGATCGAACATCAGACTCCGCACGCCGTAGAACGTCCGCACGAACAGCATGGCCCCCAGGGCGCAAACCCCGGCCAGCAGCGCGAACGGAATCAACGTCCACACGTCGTTGAACACGTAGTCCGGCGTCCTGAAAAGCGGGTGGAAACCGAAGATTCCACCGAAGACGCTGTATGCGACGATCGAGGAGATGAACGACGGGACAAGCACCTCGTGCTCGAAGTCGGGATCGCGGTAGAGGATCTCCGCCGCGACCAGGGCCCCGGCCAGAGGAGCGTGGAATATCGCCCCGATTCCGGCGGCCATGCCCGCCGCCATGAAGAGCCGCCGCTCATGCGGTGGGACCTTCAGGACGCTTCCCAACATGGAGCCGAACCCCGCCCCAATCTGGGCGATAGGTCCCTCGCGTCCGCCCGACCCGCCGGAACCGATCGTGATCATCGCGGTCAGGGCTTTGACGAAAGGAGCCCGGTTACGGATCGCTCCATCCTTGAAGTGATAAGCCTGGATCGCCGCGTCGGTTCCGTGGCCCTCGGTTTCCGGGGCCAACGTGAAGATCAACACTCCGCTGATCAGTCCGCCGACCGCCGGAACGATCAGGAGCATGAACCGGGCGTAGGTCGACCCAGCCAGCGGACCGACAAGTTCTAGAAACGAAAAGGGCTGCTCGTTACCCGGACCAGTCGGATGATAGTCAGCCAGATACCCCATAAAAAACGAGGTTCCGGCGTCGAGCATCACCAGGAACCCGGCGGCACCGAGTCCGGCGACCAGACCGATCAGGGTACAGGCGATGAGAAGTCGAGCGAATCCCCGCGTCGCCATGGAAGTGGAAGTTTGACCCTGCTCACGACCGCTCACGCCCGGTGCCTTTCATCGACCACTCGTGCTGGGCGACTGGATCGGCGGATTAGGAACCTGCGCTCGAGTATCGGGTTGGCGGTGCCCGATCCATGGCTGTCGGTTGCCGATCGGCAGCACGCATTCAAGCTTGGTGTCGCCCGATTGCAGCGTGGACTTCTTCCGCGTTTGGGGCTGCCATGATGTCTTTGACGAAGGCCTCGTTGAGCCACATTCGACTTACGTTCGCCAAGGCCTTGATGTGGGGTCCTGTTTCATCGCTCGGGCTCACCAGCAGTATGATGAACTTACACGGGCGACCGTCAATGGCGTCGAAGTCGATAGGGGAAGCGGGCTTTCCCACAGCCATCGCCAGGCGTCGACAACCCGGCGACTTGCCGTGCGGTATCGCGAGACCCTGCCCGATCCCCGTCGAACGGACACCTTCCCGCGCAAGAACGGAGGCCAGCACGTCGTCCCGCCTGGCCAGCAAGCCATTGTCGTTCAGTAGATCCACCAGCTCCGCAATGGCTGCCTCCTTCTCGGTCGCCTTCAACGGAACCCGCACGCTTTCCTTCGCGAGGATGTCGGTGATGTTCATGGTTGCTTTGCCGCAAACAAAAGCAAGGCGGCTTTGCCGCTAGAGGGCGGCTTGGTCGCGTCGAAACGAGGGAGTCTACCTCAAGGCGGCACCGCGTACCACCGGCGCAAGTCCCCCAAGACTCCATCGGCTCGCGATACGCCGAGCTTCAGCCGCTCGCCGACCCGGCAATCCCCACGGC
>CBDUZY010000512.1:0-2869 GCA_965371825.1 uncultured bacterium | reverse complement strand
TGTTCATCGCTCTGCCCGCGTCGATCGGTTTGATGTTCGTGGCGAGCCCTTTAGTTGCCACGCTCTATGAACGCGGCAAGTTCGGACCCACGGATACCGAGCGCGTGGCCGGAACTCTCGTCTTCTACAGCGCAGGGCTGGTGGCCTACTTCACCCAACACCTCGTCGTTCGCGCATTCTATGCCCTCGGAAATAGCAGGACGCCGGCCCGGATCGCGATCGTCATGGTGGGCGTCAACCTGGCCATGAACCTGTTCCTAGTGTTCCGGCTGCAAGAGCGCGGGCTCGCCCTTGCGACGGCCGTCTGTGCGGTCATCCAGGTCGTCTGGCTGCTTGGGAGACTGAAACGCGCGCTCCCGGAAATCCGATGGCACGTGATCGGGTCAAGTGCGGCGCGAACCGTGGCGGCGACAGGTGCCATGACCCTGGCGCTGTTCGCCCTAACGGCGACGGACCTGCCCGCGCGCCTCGGCTTCGACGGCCCTGTCGCACGTCTTATCGTGTCTGTAATGACCGGTGCGATCGTCTATGGCGGCGTTGCACGGGTCCTGGCGATGGAGGAGTTGAAGCAGGTGCTTCCCCGCGGGAAGGGCGGAACGTAGAGACCGATCAGGTTGATGCCGGCAGGCAGCCTGCGCAGGCCGACACCGGCAGGCAGCTTGCGGAACGCCGTCGGTGTGCTACCGTCTCACGGCGGAAGCTGAGCTGTCTTCCACGGACGAAGGCCGGAACGGAGAATCAGGCGATGGATTGGGGTATGCGAAACCGTCTGGCCGGTATCATAAAACCGGCCACCGGTCATTGTGTGATGTTGGCGATCGATCACGGCTACTTCCAGGGGCCGACCACCGGTCTGGAGCGGCCCGGAGAAACCGTTGTCCCGCTTCTCGAACACGCCGACGCACTCATGCTGACCCGCGGCGTGCTGCGCAACACGATCGACCCCGCCCGGCGAGTCCCCATCGTCCTGCGGGTCTCCGGCGGAACCAGCGTCCTCAAGGACGACCTCTCCAACGAGGACCTTACCGTGTCTGTCGAGGACGCGATTCGCGTTAACGCCTCCTGCCTGGCGATATCGATCTTCGTCGGATCGGCGAATGAGAAGCAGACTTTGACCAACTTGGCGAAGCTGGTTGACGAGGGACAGCGCTACGGCATTCCCGTGCTCGCAGTGACAGCCGTCGGCAAGGAGATGGCCCGCGACGCCCGGTATCTTGGCCTCGCATGCCGGATTGCGGCCGAACTCGGTGCACAGATCGTCAAGACCTATTACTGCGAGGGGTTCGAGAAGGTGGTGAACGGCTGCCCCGTGCCCATCGTTATCGCCGGCGGAAAGAAGATCGAGGAGCCTGAGGCCCTCGACTTCGCCCATAAGGCAATCTCCGCCGGAGCGGTGGGTGTCGACATGGGCCGCAACATCTTCCAGTCGAAATGGCCGGTGCGAATGATAAAGGCCGTGCGGAGCATCGTTCACAACGGCAAGAGCGGCGCGGAAGCCTGGGAGCAGTTCCACCGGGAGTAGATGGCCCGACGCCTGCTTGGGACCGGCTGCGACGAGCACCCGGGCTCCACGACACAGTACACAAGGCCCGTCTCCGATTGCGATGAAGAGTCTTTGGACCGAGTCCGGAGTCCGCCAAGCCATCGACCGATGGGGCGAAACGTACGGCGAGCAGTTCGCCCTGCGCCTCCACACCGCGCGGCTGATCGGCCGGGATCCGAACCTGGTCCTTCACGGCGGCGGCAACGTCTCCTTCAAGTGCGTACGCAAGACCCTGCTCGGCGATAAGGTCGAGGCAGTGCACATCAAGGCGTCAGGATACGACCTGGCGACGATCGAACCCGCGGGTATGCCCGCGGTCGACCTTTCTTACCTCCGCCGTTTGCGCATTCTCGATACGCTCGACGACGACGAGATGGTCAGCCAGATTCGCACGCACCTGCTCGACGCCTCGGCCCCGACGCCTTCGATCGAGGCACTGCTGCACGCGTTCCTTCCGCACAAGTTCGTCGATCACACGCACGCGGATGCGGTCCTTACCCTCACGAATCAGCTAAGCGGCGAGAAGCTGGTCCGCGAGGCGATGGGCGATTCGATCGCGATCGTTTCGTACGTCCGCCCCGGTTTCGAGCTTGCCAAGGCGGTCGCCGACGCAGTCGAGGCCAAGCCGCAAGCGGAGGGCGTCGTCCTGCTCAAGCACGGGCTGGTCACGTTCGGCGAGGACGCCCGGACGTCCTACGAGCGACATATTGCTCTGGTCGACGCCTGCGAGGAGTTCATTCGAGAGCGCGCGTCAGGCAAATCTCTCACCGCGGACTTCCGTATCGAGGACGCCCCCGCGAAGTTGGCTGCCCGCGTTGCTCCCGTGCTTCGCGGATTGCTCGCCCGACCCACCGGCGATGAAGACCGCCCGTTCGCCCGTTCGATTCTGGAATGGCGAGCGACGGACGAAGTGCTCGACTTCGTCAACAGCCGCGAGGCGAAGGTCCTGACAGCCACCGGACCGCTCACCGCCGATCATCTGATCCGCACCAAACCCTGGTCTCTGTTCGTCGAGAATCCGCCGTGGACCGACGAGCCTGCCCTTAGAAAAGTGGTAAGCGGAGCGATCGACGACTACCGCCGGCAGTACACGGCGTACGTCGAGACCCACGGCGGGCCGCCGGATCAGATCGACTCGTTTCCGCGAGTCGTGCTCCTGCCGGGAGCGGGGATGTTCTGTTGGGGACCGACCAAGAAGGAAGCGTGCATCGCGGCTGATATCGCCGAGCACACGCTAGCCGTCCAGACGCAGGCACATCTCATCGGTTCGTTTGAGTCACTTTCGCCGGAGCACCTGTATGACTTGGAGTACCGGGCGATTCAGCG
>CBDUZY010000511.1:0-2873 GCA_965371825.1 uncultured bacterium | reverse complement strand
TGGGCTAGAAGAAGCGGCAGAGGTATCGCTCAAGGTCTACGACGTCAAGGGACGGCTAGTCCGGGTGCTCTTGGAGGGCAGTCGTGACGCGCGCGTGCATGAAGTGGACTGGGATGGGACGGACACGCGCGGAGAGCGTGTAGCGAGTGGCGTTTACTTTTATCATCTCACGGCGGGCGAGACCAAGCACATTCGCAAAGCCGTGCTCTTGAGGTGAGAGATTTCGAGAAAAAACGCCATAAACCATTTTCTGTTTGGGGGTGACCCGTCATGTGCCGAAGAAAACCGGGGGAGTCCAAATAACCACTGAACGCGCAGCCTACCGAGGCTTGCTTTGGATGTATTCGCCTTGTCTCCGGAAGCACTTCGTGCCAGGCCATAGACCACGCGGTTCACCCGATGCCCAGGAAGTGTAACGCAATGTCACTTCTGTCTGCCTCGTGCGGCCGATACATTCATAGAGCCAGAAGCTTTTTGACACTACTAGTCGCATTGACAGCGCTTTCGAGCCTTGTCAAACCCGCTTGTGCGATTCAGTCACGAGTTCGCACGTGGTCCTTGGTGGATACTAGGATTCCCAGGGCAAACGATCGGTCAGAAATGCGGGCAACGGACGGGCATCGCACAGGTTTCGTTTTGTCGCTCGGATACGGACCTTTGTCAGTTGAGAGCATAGATAGCGGTACCAGTGAGACTTGGAGCATGATTGCCGTTGCGATCGGTTTCTCCAAGCGGTCAGGCGATTTCCAGCTTCTCATGGAGGGTATGATTTCCCCTTCCCGAACCCGCCATGTACCCTACAACGGGTGGGTCCCCGCCCACAACGTGACCAAGCACTACCGGGGCGGTCTTCTGAGAACTAGGTTCCGTCTATTTTGGAAGGTTTATGGAGCTCTAGGCGTAGGTATCATCGACAGCGCCGTGTCGCGCGATGTAGGACTCATACGGAGTTCGAGCGTGGTCACTGGCGATTGGACTTGGGGCGGCGACGTCAAAGTGCTCTATTCAGGCAGCGTCGGCTTGTTTCTTGGTATCCAGGTCCACAATTTCTTCGCCGGCGAGGGAGACACTCGACCGGACTATAACTTGACGACATTTCACGCCACGGTCCTCATCCAATAGTATCGTCGGTTGATTCAAAAATGGAGCAGGTCCCGGTAGGCAGGCGTCTCCGTCTCGGGTATTTGACTACTCACACGGAGATTCGTGAAGACCGTATTCTTTGTGGTAGCAAAGCAGCGTGCGGTTGGTCTCAGGGTCACGCAAGTGAAATGAGTTGCCCTGGCACAGATCCCATTCACTGCAGTCGACACACTCGCCCGTCTTCATCCAACGACGATCCCTGAACGGCCGGTACCCCTTCTCCCAGACTTCGCAAAAATCGTCGTTGTTGATATTACCCTGGCTGAATTGCCGGTTGATGTTTGGACAGGCCAGAATTGATCCGTCGACCATGATACCGGCGACATTGATCCCCGCTCGGCAAAAGAAGGGATGGTTGCGGACCGTGGTATCGCACGCACCCAGGAACCCAGACTCGGAGTAGCGGACTGAGATGCCTTCGTTGTTCCGCTGCGTTTGGATCCAGGCCATCATTTGTCGAAACTCTTCGCGGCTAAGCGACAAGTCGGGATCGTCCGCCGCCCGCCCAATGGGCGAAATGGTAAAAAGCCGCCATGCCTCGAGGCCGAGTTCTATGAGCAGGGCTCGTAGGTCATCCAGCTGAGTTAGGTTTTTGTGATGGACACAGGTGACAACATCCACTTTCTGGATCCAGTCGGCCGCCAATAGAAGCCGCAGCGCTTTGACCGCGCGTTCGAAAGATCCCTTGCGGCCCCGAAGCCAGTCGTGGGTCCCGGCCATTCCGTCCAGGCTAATGGTCACCGTGCGCATACTGGCCTTGCGGGCTGCAGCGACTGCGACCGGATTCCATGCCCAACCGTTGGTTACCATGCCCCAAGGAAAACCCAGCTCGGTGATTTGCCGCCCCAACTCGAACACACCTGGATAGACCAAGGGCTCGCCACCGGCCAGGGCGACGGTAATGCGCGCGGGGTCGTGGCGCTCGCGAATCCCGGAGAGCACTTTGAGGATGCTGGCGGCTGGCAGGTCCGGTTGCCCGGTTACGGCTTTGCAGTCGCTACCGCAGTGACGGCAGGAGAGGTTGCATCGCTGTGTCAATTCGAAGAACAGGTAGAGCAAATCGTGGACCCGGCGTTGGGCCGCCTGATGAGCCGGCAGCACCCGCCGCCGGACTTGTTCGTGAAAGGAATGCATTTTGTTACGCGTCTTCATGGGTTTGATTCGTGCGGGTTAATTTACTCTACCGCCAGTTGTAACCGTGTCGAATCAACCGGCCTTGCACTGCTACGATTCATTGTCGTCGTCGGAATCTTCTGGGCGCTTCGCCGTCGCACATTGCGGACCGTATTCGACCGCCACGTCTTCCAAGACGATCCTGACGTCGTGCTGCTCGAAAGTCCCCAGGTTCCAGCCACTCCCTGGTTGGGTTTGTTGCAGATCGAGCACGACCAGCGAGGGAGGATAGGGTCCGCCATTGGCAGGGCCATCCACGTCCTTGGCTTCCAGCCCGCAGCTGAGCTTATCGTCTTCAACACAAGAGGAATATCCAACCTCATCCAGTAACCATTTACCCGAGGCGTCGGTAGTGGTCGAGCCGAATCCGCTCATCTCGACGACGATGTCTCTGACCGGCGCGCCGGCAACGTCAACAACCTCGCCGTCCAGTTTTACGGTGGCTTGTGGCATACCGTACTCGGGCAGCGGGCCGTTGGAGTTGTCGCTGCACGCGTTTGGTAACAGCGCGCCTAATAGTAGACACCAACAGCGGTGGATGAATTTCATGACGGTCG
>CBDUZY010000510.1:0-2883 GCA_965371825.1 uncultured bacterium | reverse complement strand
GACCGCATCCGAACTCCCGACCTCAAACATCACCGGCACACCGTTGCATCATAAGCGCTCGGTGCCATTCGAGACCCACGCGGGTGGTGGGTTCGTCCTTGCTTGTGGTGGGTCCGTTTGGGTTCGCTTTTCATGGGGGAACCGCGTTTTCGGCAGGGCCACGGCGGAAAATTGGGTTCGTTTGGCATACTTTTTTTGGCAGTCACCGGCTGTTTTCTCGCAAGGCGCGTGCACCCGCGGCACCTCTGCGGCGCTCGTATATGTGCGCGGTCCGACCACCGGCCGCGGGGCTCGCCGCCAACGGAATAACGTTGCACACGATCGGCGGTCGCCACGGGGAGAGCGATCGAGTCTGTCCGGTTGCAGGCTGTAGGCCTGCCCTCCAGTAGCCGGGGGCAAGCGAAGCGCCGCCACCGGATCGTATCCGCAACCCAACCCACCGACTCTGTAAGAGTCGTCTAAGCCTCCGGCATGTGCGACGTGACGTTTATGCGACCCATACAGGGTCGTACGGGTTTGCTGCTCCGGTTACCGTGGGCGACGTCCCCCGGTGCGCCGGGGGACTTGCCCACGGCTACTATAGATCAGCCCTACAGGCTGAAAGGCCAAGCGCGCGCGGGCACACCATGACGGACTGCGAGGACGCAGGTACGGACCGACTTCGGCCTGCGGGGACGCAGGCCGCTACGACCGTCCCCGGATCGCCTACTTCTGCTTCTTCTGTATCTTCGCCCAGGTGTCTTTGAGTGTCACCGTTCGGTTGAAGACGAGTCGGCCGTCGGACGAATCCTGGTCCACACAGAAGTAACCGTTGCGCTCGAACTGGTAACGCGTGCCCGGAGCGGCGTCCTTCACCGACGGCTCGACGCGGCAATCGGACAGCTTCACCAATGAGTCCGGGTTGAGGTTGTCCGTGTGGTCACGGCCTTGCGGCACGTCGCTCGGGTCCTTCTTCGTGAAGAGATGGTCGTACAGGCGAGCCTCGACCTGCACGGCGTGAGCGGCGGAGACCCAGTGGAGCGTGGCCTTGACCTTCCGGCCGTCGGGTGAGTCGCCGCCGCGCGTGGCTGGGTCGTAGGTGCAGTGAAGCTCGATCACCGCGCCGGTCTTCTCGTCCTTAACGACGTCGGTGCACGTGACGTAGTACGCGTAGCGCAGGCGCACCTCACGCCCGGGGGCCAGGCGAAAGAACTTGCGCGGTGGGTCCTCGCGGAAATCGTCACGCTCTATGTACAGCTCGCGCGAGAACGGCACCTCGCGCGACCCGGCTGACGGGTCCTCGGGGTTGTTGATGCAGTCGAGTTCCTCGGTTTTGTCCTCCGGGTAGTTGTCGATCACGACCTTCAGCGGCCGCAGCACACCCATAACGCGCGGGGCTCGCTTGTTGAGATCCTCGCGGACACAGTGCTCGAGCAACGCGATGTCGACGGTGCTGTTGAACTTAGCCACGCCGATCCGCGCGCAGAACGCCCGAATCGCCTCCGGCGTGTAACCCCGACGCCTCATCCCGGAGATGGTTGGCATGCGCGGATCGTCCCATCCGGACACAAGCCCGTCGCGCACCAGTTCGAGCAACTTTCGTTTGCTCATTACGGTGTACGTAAGGTCGAGGCGGGCGAACTCGGTCTGCAAGGGGTGGTAGACGCCGAGCTGATCGAGGAACCAGTCATAAAGCGGCCGGTGGTCCTCGAACTCGAGCGTGCAGAGCGAGTGGGTGATCCTCTCGATGGAGTCCTCCAGGCCGTGAGCCCAGTCGTACATGGGGTAGATGCACCATGCGTCGCCGGTACGATGATGATGAGCGTGGAGGATCCGGTAGATCACCGGGTCGCGCATGTTCATGTTGGCGGCGGCCATGTCGATCTTGGCCCGAAGCGTGCGCGATCCGTCGGGGAACTCACCGGCCCGCATCCGCTGGAAGAGGTCCAGGTTCTCCTCGATCGAACGGTTGCGGTATGGGCTGTCCTGCCCGGGCTTGGTCAGCGTACCGCGACGCTGCCTCGTGTCTTCGGGAGTGAGATCACATACGTACGCCTTGCCGGCCCTGACCAATTGCACGGCATACTCATACATCTGCTCGAAGTAGTCGGAGGCGAAGAGCAGCCGATCCTCCCAGTCGAAGCCCAGCCAGCGGACGTCCTCCTTGATCGACTCGACGTATCTTTCCTCCTCCTTGGTGGGATTGGTGTCGTCGAAGCGGAGGTTGCACTTGCCGCCCTCGTTCTCCGCGGCGATGCCGAAGTTCAGGCATATCGACTTGGCGTGGCCTATGTGCAAGTAGCCGTTGGGCTCGGGTGGAAACCGCGTGTGAACGCGACCGTCCCACTTGTTGGTCTTCAGGTCCTCCGCAACCATCGCGCGGATGAAGTCGAGTTGTCGCCCAACCCCGGTTGCGTCACGGCCTGTTGGTTGGGGGCTCTTCCGTGGCCCGTTATCTGCACCTCTGTTCGGCGATCCCATTGTCTTTGCCTTGAAAGTAATGTTGCCCGCCCTTCGGCCCTGTTCGAGAGCAGTGGCACACGCATGTAGCGCCGGGGCTTGTCCCCGGCGAGGCGTGCCTATCTCAATTCTCGCCACCCACAAGGGGTGGCGCTACAACCCCAGCTTGTCGCGTACGAACTCGAGGCATCGCGACTTGTCGATGCGGATCTGGCTGGCGTCGTCGCGGTCGCGGACGGTGACCGTGCCGTCCTCCTTGGTCGTCCCGTCGATGGTGAAGCAGAACGGCGTGCCGGCTTCGTCCATACGGGCGTAGCGCTTGCCGATCGACTGCTTGACTTCGTACTGACACGGCAGGTGCTTCTTGATCTCCCGGTAGATCGGCTCGGCGATCTCCGGCATTCCGTCCTTGGCAACCAGCGGGAAGACAGCCGCCTTGATCGG
>CBDUZY010000509.1:0-2892 GCA_965371825.1 uncultured bacterium | reverse complement strand
CGCAGAGCTGATAGGCCATCTCGAGCCCGCTCATTACCGGTATTCCGCGCCGACGCAACTCGCTGATCACGCGGTTGTCCGCGCGAACTCCGGGGCTGGCCACGATCAGATCGCAGCGTTCGAGGAATCCAACCGTATGCCCGCCGGTCTCGACGCCCGCAACCACCAGCCCGCTGTCGACGGTTACGCTCCGCTCATCGGAGATGCAGACGCGATGCCCGCTCCGAACCAACAGCCGTGCGGCTGCCCGACCCGTCTCACCGTAGCCCAGGACGCCAACAAGAACGGGCTCCGGGCCATCGAGCGGCGAAGGATTGATAAGGTGGCGAATCTCCTCGAGCATTCGCAAGCTCGCGGTTGTGTCGAGTCCGTCGACCGTGGGCTCGCAGCGATGGGTCACGCCGTCAACCGCTCCGCCGACTTCCACGACACGCTCGATGTCGGCTGCACAGTCCACCGCCGAGATGAGCAGGTCGCGCCTCGCAAGACACGACAGTGCCCCGGCGAGCCCGTACGCACCCCAGTTGGACACCCCGGCTGTTATGCAGAAGTCAGTCGGCACGGTGCTGGCGATGTTCGCGCCGTGGAGGATGGACGCGAGGGCCTGGGCGAACACCTTGCCCATGCCGATTTCGTTTCCGCCGTCGCCGATGCCGATCGTGGTGAGCCCGCGCCGACCGCCCTCGAGAAACAGCTCATCGAGCGGAGGGGTCGTATCGGTGATGTCATTGCCGCAAAGGTCGCGGTAACGCCCGTCGGCACCACGACCGGCCCGCTCGATCGAGACGAGGTGAGTCGGCTGGGCCCGGTCGAGATAATCTGAAACGTCGATCACCGGTTCGATTCCGAGAGCGGCGAACAGGGGGGCGTTTTGCCGGTCGGTGATGTAGTCCACCTCGATGCCGAGCTTCCTTAGCGCCTCACCGACGACCTTCGCTCCCGGCGGTCCGTCCGTCTCGCCCGCCCCGGCCGCTGGGATGTAAAACCCACTGACTATGCCCACTCGCCTTGCGAGCCTCAGCGATTGGGCGGCGAGCCGGAGCTGGTCGCTGACCACCAGACCGAAGATGTTCCGCCGGCCGGGGTCGCTGGCGATCAGGTTCTCCATGGACGTGATGCGCGGATTCATGTTTCGCCTCGCTCCGGACCCCATCCGCCACCGCCGGGCGTTTCGATGGTCAAGCGGTCTCCCCGCACAACTTCGATCCGGGCGACGGAGGGCAGAAGTTCATCGTTCTCGCTGTCGACCCGGCGCAGCCGGTTTACCCCGCGCGCACCATCACCGCCGCCGGCGATGCCATAGGGCGCCACCGTGCGGCGCTGACTTATGATCGACACCTCGAGTGCTTCGAGAAACTCCAGCTTACGTATCACGCCACATCCCCCGCGATACTCGCCCGCGCCGCCCGAGCCGTGACGGACGGCGAAGCGGATCAACCGCAGAGGATAACGCGACTCGAGTACCTCCGGATCGGTCATGCGGGTGTTGGTCATGTTCGTGTGTACGGCGTCCGCGCCAGCGAAGCCCGGGCCCGCCCCGGCGCCACCGCAGATGGTCTCGTAGTAGCCGAACCGATCATTCCCGACTGCCACGTTGTTCATCGTACCCTGCCCGGCGGCCACGGTCTTTAGCGCTCCGAAGATGCAGTCGACGACTCGCTGGGATGTCTCCACGTTGCCACCGGCGACAGCCGGACAGCGCCCCGGGTCTGCTGATCGTGGTGGATTCAAGAGACACTCGGGCAAGATGATCTCGATGGGGGCTAAGACACCACCGTTGAGGGGGATGTCCTCGTCGATCAGGCATCGCAGACAATACAGAACCGCGCTCGTGACGATCGCCCGGTTGGCGTTGAGGTTTCCCGGTAGAACGGGTCCGGTTCCGGTGAAGTCGAAGACAGCCCGGTCTCCGCGGATCGTCACCGACAGACGGATCGGCGAGCCGTCGTCCAAACAGTCTTCGAAGCTGTGTGTGCCGTCGGGCAGTCGCGTGAGGGCGGCGCGCGTCTTGTTCTCCGCCGCGACCTGGATATGTCGCATGTAGCCGTGCACCACATCGAGCCCGTATCGGTCGATCATCGCCTTCAGATCGCAAACGCCGCGTTGATTGGCCGCCACCTGTGCGGTGACGTCCGCGAGATTGTCCTCCGGAGCCCGCGACGGATATGGGGAGGCGCTTAGCAGCGCCAGCAGCCGGTCGCTATGCGGCTGTCCCCCGCGAACCAAGGGGAACGCACTGATGAGTACGCCCTCCTGGGCGAGGCAGGTTGAATCGGGCGGCATCGACCCAGGCCGGGTCCCTCCGATCTCCGCGTGGTGCGCCCGGCTGGCGACGAAGAAGAGCAGTCGCTCGCCGCCTTCGTTATGCACCGGTGTGATCACGGTTACGTCGTTGAGGTGTGAGCCGCCGCGGTACGGGTCGTTGGTCACGTAGACGTCACCCGGGTTGAACCGGGCTACGTCCTCGATCAGCGACTTGATGCAGTCGCTCATTCCCCCCAGGTGAACCGGAATGTGCGGGGCGTTGACTACCAGATCACCAGAGGGCGTGAACACTGCGCAGGAGAAGTCGAGCCGCTCCTTGACGTTGGTGGAAAGGGCCGTTCGCCGCAAGGTCGTGCCCATTTGCTCGGCCACGGCTGCGAACTGATTGTTGAAGAGCTCGAGCTGAACGGGGTCAACCTCAGCGGATACTCGTTCGCGGCGCGGGACGGCGTGGCGATCGGTCAGGACAACGTCGCCGGCGGCGGTAACTGCCGCCTCCCAGCCGGGTTCGACAACGATTGTGCTGGTGTCCTCGATGATGATGGCTGGCCCGGTTACTCGAGTGCTCGACGTAAGATCGCTGCGCAGGTACAGCGGAACCGGTCGCCGACCGCCGTCGACCACCAT
>CBDUZY010000508.1:0-2894 GCA_965371825.1 uncultured bacterium | reverse complement strand
GCGAACATCGCGGTGGGCATCGCGATAGCGAAGATATCATCTCATGTGGAGTGGCTAACGTCGGTAAGGGCGACATTGGCGATCGCCGGCCTGGTCTTCGCCTCGGGATTGATCGTGGGAGGAGGCATCTTGCTTCGGATTCTCGGGGCCCGCTACCGCCTGACGGACGAACGCCTCTTCATCCACCGAGGCATTCTGAGTCAGACAGCGGACCAGTTGGAGTTGATTCGCGTCGACGACGTGCGGACCCACAAGACGTTTCTCGGGCGCCTGCTCGGAATCGGGACCGTGATCATCCTTACGACTGATGCCACGGACCGGGAGGTCCGGATCGAGGGCATACGCGCCCCGGACACCCTCGCCGAGAACGTCCGGTCCTGCATGAGAAAGCTTCGCCGCAAATCGCTTTTCGTCGAGACGTTGTGACCACTGCCGTCGAGAAGACCGCCGACTTCGCCGTTACCTGCCCGCGCTTTCACGGCGCCATAGTCCGAGATACGTTCACAGACTTCATCGATTCAACCGATATCGTCAGGGGCTCTTCACTTCAGATTCTCGGGATTGAGGGCTAACAGGTCGTCCGTAACAAACAATCCGTCTTTGCGAATCAGCTCGCCGTCGAAGTGGATCTCCCCGCCGCCGTGGGACACGTCTTGCAGGCAGACCAGGTCCCAGTGGACCTTGCTGCGGTTGCCGTTGTCCGCCTCGTCGTACGCCTGGCCGGGCGTAAAGTGAAACGAACCGGAGATCTTCTCGTCGAACAGGATGTCGAGCATCGGCTCGGTTACGTAGGGATTGAAACCGAAGGCGAACTCACCGACATACCGTGCACCTTCGTCCGTGTCGAGGACCTCGTTGAGGTGAGCGGTGTTCGTACTCGAGGCCTCGACGACCTTGCCCTCCGAGAACTCCAGCCGGACGCCGTCATGCACGGTTCCCTGATAGATCGTCCGGGCGTTGAACTGGATCGTGCCATTGACGCTGTCCTTGACCGGAGCGGTAAAGACCTCGCCGTCCGGGATGTTCAGTTTGCCGTCGCACGGTACAGCCGGTATGCCGCGAATGGAGAATGAAAGGTCCGTGCCCGGCCCAACGATCCGCACCCTGTCGGCCTTCTCCATCCGCTCGGCAAGCGGTTTCATCGCCTTAGACATACGGGCGTAGTCCATGGTGCAGACGTTGAAGTAGAAGTCCTCAAAGGCCTCGGTGCTGCGGTTTGCCTGCTGGGCCATGGCGGGATGGGGCCAGCGCAAGACGACCCAGCGCGTCTTCGGCACGCGGATCTCCTGATGAACACGCTTCCAGACAGTGCTCTGGTAGAGCTTGTGGTCATCCGGCGGCACGTCGGACTGCTCGGCTATGTTGAGGTTTCCTCGAACACCGATGTAGGCGTCGACCTGCGACATGCGCAGCGCCTCGGTCTCGGCGATCAGATTCATCTGCGCTTCCGAGCCGCATAGCATCAGGGAGCGCATAACACGAGTGCTCTTGAGAGTCACTAGCGGATCGGCTCCGGCGGCCCGGGCAACGCGAATCAGTTCGCAGACGAACTCCGCGGGTATGTCGATAGCCTCGATGAGCACCTTCTCACCCTCACCGACACCGGTCGAGTAATTGATCAGGACGTCAGCCAGCTTTGTCATTCGTGGATCGATCATCTGTTACTCCCGTACTGTCCGGCGCGATGAAACACGCCCTGTCTTTCCAACGCCCCTCTACATTCTCCCCCTGCCGGCGCCAATGATCACCCTACGGCTCCACGGCGGCGCGTCAATATGTACACGACGTTGGTGGGGGGTGTCCAAGCGTGGCGGCTTGTCGCAAGGAGCCTGCCCGGAAGGACCCGATCCTGCGGCAGACCTCGCTAAGAATGCAAAAGGAAGTACGGGGTCTCGGTCCGGGTCGACGAACCGCGAATTACGAATGCGGCCGCCAACCCGGACGCGACCCCCGCACGTCCGTGTATCTCTACCGTCGTGGCACATCATGCAGGGATGTTCGAAACGACGCTGTCACACGCGGGGAACTCGCGTGTCCCCGGAAATCATGTCAACTCACGGGCGGCGCAGGATGAAAATCCGCCCGTTGATCCGTCGGCCCGAATCGGCGTCTACGTGTGTTTCCACGACTTCGACCGCGAAGTTCGCTTCCTTCGCCACCGAGCTGAACCGATCCGCCACGCCGCGCCTCGGATCGGCTAGCAGGGCGACTCCGTCAGCCGTCAGGAAGCGGTCGATGCAGCCCAACACCGGCTCGTGGTCAACTCGCTGATAGAGCACATCGGCGCCGAAAAGACGGGAGAATCGGCGCTTAACGGGTGGTCGGTTCCAATCCAGGGGCTCGTACCGTGCCACTGACACCTTGTTGGCCTCCGCGTTGAATGCGGCGAAGCGCAGGGAATCCGCATCGTTGTCCGTCGCCGTGACGTTCCACGCGCGCACGGTTGCGGCGATCGACACCAGTCCGAGACCACACCCGAGCTCGATGGCCGACCGGCCTCCACCGAACTCGTCGTGAGCGATGTGCTCAGCGAGCATCGTCGCGCTGGGCCAGAGTTCCAAACCGTACGGGGCAATATCCTCCTCCGTGAACCTGCGGGCGTACTCCGGGAGGTCCAACAAATCTGCAGCCTCCCTCAACCCCGCGATGTCGAACGTCCGGCCCCCAACGCGGATTGGGCGTCGTTCCACGGGCAAGCCTTGAAAGTAGGGAAGCCCGTCACGCCACTCGAAGAGAGAATGCGGGTTGTCTGCGTCAGGCACTGGGGGCACGGTTGGACCTCTGGGAGCCTTCAATGTTCCGGTCGCGGGTTGCAGGCCCGGACTCCGGCCCCTCCGCGAATTCCACAAGGGCGACGAGCGTATCCCAGCCGGCGTGAGGGTAGCGTATCGCTC
>CBDUZY010000507.1:0-2902 GCA_965371825.1 uncultured bacterium | reverse complement strand
GTGGGCGTCGGTGTTGATCGAGATCATGGCCCCGGCGGCGAGGGCCATGCGGATGTGTGCGTCCTTTAGGTCCAGGCGCTGCCAGCTCGCGTTGACCTCGAGGATCGTATGCGTGCGAGCGGCGGCCTCGACTATGGCTGCCATGTCCACCTCCATCGGAGCGCGGCGGTGAATCAGCCGCCCGGTCGGGTGGCCTATCATGGTTACGTACGGATTCTCCATGACGCCGATGGTCCGAGCCGTCGGACTGAGCTTGCCGGTTCGAGTCGATCCCATCGCGGCGTGGATGCTGGCGACCACCAGGTCGCACTCACTGAGAATCTCGTCGGGATAGTCCAGCGATCCGTCGCGGAGGATGTCGCACTCGCAGCCGACCAGGATCGTGAAGCCTTTTAACCTCTCATCCGCTCGGCGGATCGCGTCGATGTGCCTTCGCATCCGTTGGATCGAGAGCCCGTTGGCGATGGTGCTGCTCTTGGAGTGTTCGCAGATGCCGAGGTAGTTGAAGCCGAACCTCTTGGCGGCCCGGGCCATCTCCTCGATCGAGGTGCGGCCGTCGCTCGCGACCGTGTGTACGTGCAGCTCGCCGCGAATGTCCTCGAGCGTGACGAGGTCGGCGGGCTTCGCCTCTTGGTCGAACTCGCCGCGGTCCTCGCGCAGCTCCGGCGGAATGAGGGGCAGGCCGAGCTTCTTGTAGATGTCAGCCTCGCGCCGTCCCGCGATCCGCCGCTTGCCGTCGTGCAGGCCGTACTCGTTAAGCCGCCACTTCTTCACGATCGCTTTTTCGCGCAGGCGAACGTTGTGCTCCTTCGAGCCGGTAAAGTACTGCAGCGCCGCTCCGAACGACTTCGATTCGACCACGCGAAGATCGATCTGAAGCTCGCGCCCGTTGCGCAGCTCGAGGACAACCGATCCCTTCGTCTTCCCGGCGGCGAGCACGCGCCTTACGCCCTTGAACTGAGCGAACCGGTCGATGACGTCCGCTCCGTCGCTCGCGTCGCAGAGGATGTCGATATCGCCGATCGTCTCCAGGCCCCGCCGAAGCGATCCGGCGATCTCGACCTGCTTGACGCCGGGCAGCGAACGAATCCGCTCCGCGAACACCTCGGCGATTGGCAGGGCGATTCCCAGCGGCGTCCGCCCGCCACTGCTTTCCAGAAAGGCGATCCCCTCCTCGATTTTCTTGACGCTTGTCGCTCCCAAGCCGGGTAGCTTCGCGAGCCTCCCGGAGGCGATCTCCTTCTTCAGATCGTCGAGGCTGCCGACGCCGAGCTCGGAGTGGGCCAGGGCGACCTTCTTTGGCCCCATGCCCTGAATCTCGAGCAGGGCGGGCAGTCCCGGCGGGAACTTCGCCTCGAGTTCATCCAGGACGTCGATGTGGCCGGTCGCGATGAACTGCGCGATGCGCCCGGCGGTTCCCTTGCCGATACCCGGGAGATCGGTCAGGCGATCCTCCGCCGCGAGGGTGGCCACGCCCTCGCCGCTTTCCTTGATCGTTCGGGCCGCCCGGCGATAGGAGTTGATGCGAAAACCGTCCGCGCCGTCGATCTCGAGAAGATCGGCGATCCGTGACAGTGCTCGAACTACGTCGGCATTGGCCATGGCGTCGTCACTGCATTTGCGCTCGGCTGTGTTCCAGAGCACACGCTCTGCCCCGCCCACACTCGAATCGTAGTCCTTGCGGCATGGGAGTCCAGCCGGGCTCCTCGCCGCCGCGCGATCACCGGTCAGTTGTCAAAGCGGAATTGACCTATCCGACTGATTGGGTATCGTGAAGGGTGTTACTGCAGACTCGTTCGATTGCACGCGGAGTTGGAGCCTCTGGGCGAGTCCATCTCGATTCAACAGCGGAGATTACGTCAATGACTAGCTCAGCCTCAAGCCTCATCGCGATGGGCCTGATTGCGGGCGTCGTATCAGCACAGCCGGGAGGGGTGGACGGATCGGACGAGAGGACGCCGAGCGCTTTGATTCTGAACGGTGCGAAGATCGTCGATCCCGCGGGCGGCGTTGTCCTCGAAGGGCAGCAGGTCGTGATCTTAGGTGATCGCATTACCGACGTATCACACACGGTCGCGCCTGTTGTACTCGAGGGCGCACGACGCCTCGAGCTGGGCGGTCTGACGCTGGTTCCGGGACTGATAGACGCGCACACCCATCTCCTGCTGCACCCGTACGACGAGACCTCGTGGAACGATCAGGTCCTGAAGGAATCGCTCGAGCTTAGAACGGTGCGGGCGGTCGCAGCCGCGAAGGCGACCCTCGAAGCGGGTTTCACGACGATACGCGACCTAGGCACGGAGGGGGCTGCGTATGCCGACGTCGCCCTGCGCGATGCGATCGAGCAGGGCATCGTTCCCGGCCCGCGGATCATCGCGGTGACGCGGGCGTTGGTTGCGACCGGATGCTACGGCCCGTCGGGGTTCGACCCGCGCTGGGATGTGCCCAAGGGTGCTCAGGTGGCTGATGGTGCTAGCGGAGTGCGTCGAGCCGTCCGCGAGCAGATCGCCGCCGGTGCCGATTGGATCAAGGTCTACGCCGACTACCGCCGCCGACCCGGCGACGATTCGACACCGACCTACTCGCAGGAAGAGCTCGACGCGATAGTTGACGAAGCACGCAGCGCCGGTCTGCAGGTCGCGGCGCACGCGATCACCGACGAGGCCATTCGCCGCTCGGTGCTCGCGGGCGTAGCCACGATCGAGCACGGTAGCCGGGCATCGAGCGAGGTTCTGATGTTCATGGCTGACCGTGGCGTGGTGCTCTGTCCGACGCTAGCGGCGTCGGAGGCGATCGCCCGTTACTCGGGTTGGGAACAGGGTCAGCCGGATCATCCGCGCATCGCCGGTGACAAGGAGATGTTCGCCCGGGCGCTCAAGTCCGGCGTGACGATCGCCTGCGG
>CBDUZY010000506.1:0-2928 GCA_965371825.1 uncultured bacterium | reverse complement strand
GAAATAGACGTTTAGATAGTCACCGGCACCACCGTCCGCAATTCCCCAGTACAGGAAAGTCGATCCCCACGGCGGGACGCCGGAGACCGCTTCCTGGGCGATGTTGAACGAGATTGTCGTCGGAGCGATCGGCAGCGCAGCTACGGCGGGGGTAAAGACGGTCTGACGGCAAGCCGAAACGCTAGCGTCCCCAACACAGCCGGGGGGGTTACCACCGGCGGGGTCCCGCGTGAACCGCATGTGCTGCTCACCGGTTGCCGGGTTGATCGTATCGATGTGCGGCTCTTTGCAGTGCTCGGAGCTGATCGACATAAACCAACCCGTGTTGGGGTTCGGATCGTCGGAACAACAGTTGCCGTTCGCGGCCGGATCGCCGGCGATGCAACCGGCCGGCAGGGGCGCCCCTAGACAGTTCGTGAAGTAAGTGGGGTCACACATAAAGCCCAGGTTCCACCCGTCAGTAGACTCGAAGCCGGTACTTTCGATCGCGGTACCGTCGAACGACCAAGCGTCCTGACCGCCAAACCCGCCGATCGGCTCCGAAGCCTCACGACTCACGGCCCTCGGCCTCTCCGGCTTGGCGTGGGTGCTCCACACCAAAGCGCCGACCGCGAGCCCAACCACTACAAAACCAAATAAAGACTTTTTCATTACTCAAAACCTCTCTTCTTAAGACCTCCGAAGACCTCTACGCACGCGAGGGAATAACCCCTCTCTCGTACGTTCGGTTCCGCCCGTGGTCGGCTCGTCACGCTGACGAAATCCACCGTCACTACCGGGCGGAGACAAGACTGAAAAACAGAACAGATTACTGCCGTATCAGCCTGGAAGGCATCCACGATCCCGAAAAACCGGATCGCCCAAATGCCTCTGTCGAAGCCTTACACGGGTGGAGCGCGAGGTCTGGCAGGATGGAAGAGATGGGACAGGTAACTTTGTAATCTCTGTGGAACAACTTGTCTATGAGCCCCCGACGCGCGACTCACAAGCCGTGGCTGCACGATAAGAGCTCGGACCTCGACCAGCACGGAGAGCAGAGATGCGTTTATATACGCAATAAGGAATGCGACGAGAACGTAACCGGTGAAACTCCCGAGGAATCCGATCGCCCCTTGAGTCTGTGTTCCGGAAAGAAGACCGTAACGCAACCCCAGCGGCCTCAACGCCAACTCGACCCCAATCCAGCCGAGGGCCAGCAGGTATGGGCTGAAACCGATGTGACGTGTGAGCCGGGCTCCAAAATACGAATAGGCGCCGGGAACCAAGCCGAGACAGACTAGCAGTTGCCAATCGCTCGCTATCGGCTTCCCGCCGGCGAACGAAGCGGCGATCAAACAGCATCCCCAGAACGCCCCAGAAAGAAAAGCGTTCCGTGGGGCGAGCACGCGGATCGAATGGAACAGCGGAAGGAGCGTAAACCAACCCAACCACCAGAGGCCCGGCGTGGCAATCGCCACCCACATCATCCACGCGCTAACGGCCAGCGATAGCAACAGAGCCGTCACCCTCGCCTTGGGATCGCGGAAGATTAATGGACTGACCCGCCTGATTACGAACACCTTCTTCCCTCTAACCACACACTCCCCAGAGGCAGCCAAATCGCACGCCACAAGGCGCGAAATGACGTTTATCAGCCTCCACCTCCCTTGCACGGCGGTCTCAGCGCACCGAGACCTTTCCGATAATGGCCCAGGATAACACACCGCACCCACCCAATTCAACAGAAAAATCGGATTTCATCCAAAATTACCCAGCAAGGCGGTCAAGACCTAATCTCTTATGTAACAAAGAGTTATGCGCATCGACGCCCGTCCATAGGGCTTCACGTCCTATAATCTCGGATCGCGGAATGGTTTTCCCCGCTCGTATCCCGCCAGTTGCTCGCGCATCCGCTGTCTGATTTCCTTCGGCGCCTCAGCCGGCAGGAGGCGCAGTGCCTCTCGCACGGTGCCGACGGCCTTCTCGAAGTCACCGGCTTCGGCATAGGCGGCGGCGAGAGTGCCGAGGACGAAGGGGTCGCGATGCCCGGTCAACTCCGCCGCGCGCTGGGCAAGTGACAGCGCCTCGGGACCGTCGCGAAGTACCTCGTCCTGACACGCGGCGAGCATGTGTGCCAGGTCGTTGATCAGGCCCACATTCGCCGTGTTCGCCTCTACTCCAACCCGCAAGATCCTAATCGCGTCGGCCGGCCGCCGCGCTTGAACGTAATGCTGGGAGAGTTCCTCGATTGGGGGGCTGAAGGTCGGCTTGAGTTCGATAGCCTCCTCGTAAAGCCTGATCGTCTCCGCGGTCCGCCCCTCCCTGCTCAACGCAACGCCAAGAAGGTATCGCCCTTCGGCTTCGCAGTCTCTTATGGTCGCGGTACGGCGAAAGACTCCCTTTGCTTCCTCGACCATGCCGATACTCGTCAGCGCCGTGCCTAGATTGCACGCGGCCTCGCAGTAGTCCCCCTTGACGCTAAGGGCTTTCTGAAACTGCGTGATCGCCTCGGGCATCTTCCCGATGCGTAGATAGGCCACGCCGAGGTTGTACTGCATTTCGGCGTTGTCTTCATGCCCTTTCAGCGCATTGCGAAACCTCGTCACCGCCTGGACGAGCTCTTCGGGATCGTCCAGGAGAACGCAAAGCAGACTGTGAGCGCGCAGTGCCGACTCGTCGCTGTCCACCGCCTGGCGGTAGAAGTCGATCGCCTCTTCTTTCTGCCCGTGGGCGTTCAGGATGTCACCGCAGCGGGCGGCAGTCTGGGCGCTGCCGTCGTTCAACGCCAATGCCAGCTCAAAGGCCGCAAGTGACTCCTCCTTCTTCTTGAGCCCCAGGAGTGCCTCGCCCTTGAGCATGAGCGCGACCGCGTCATTAGCGTCAATCTCGAGCGCTCTCTCCGCCACAGGCAACGCCCCCTCGGGATGTCCCGCCTTCAAATAGCACGTG
>CBDUZY010000505.1:0-2935 GCA_965371825.1 uncultured bacterium | reverse complement strand
GAAAGGGGCCCTTGGATCCACGCGGGCGCTGCGGAAACTCAAGAAAACCTGGCGGGCATCAAAGCGACCGGCAATCGATCAATCGTAATGTGGATCGCCTCTCTGGTGGCGTACGTTCCCGAGTTTCCAAGCGCCTCCAGGCGACGCGGCGACCACCCATAGTGCATCCGCCACGCGGCCAAGCCTGTACAGTGGCGTCCGCGGCATCCGCGAAGACTACTTATCACAACCATAGAGTCCTGGCGACGGATTCCGCAATACGCACCTTGCCGGGGATAACCGCAAGGCGCCCCGACCGAAATGCCATGCGCCGGACGCCGGGAACTCGGTCACAGGCCAAGTCGCGTCCTACTGCCACGTCCTCTCGTACGCACCGATATCCAGCGCACCCGCGCCCTCGGTTCCTACACCCGGCACGTCGATCGGGCGCTGAGTCCCCTTCACATCCAAGAACACGGCCGGCAGGGCGATGACGTCCTCCAGGAACGGATCGCCTGCGTCTACGGCCGGGCTTCCCGCTGCCAGGTCGTAATTGTGGTTGTCTACATCGGTGAACAACGGGTTAGCTTCGATGCCGGCCCGATCTTGTGTGGGATGGGCCGCCCTGAACTGGGCGAGATCGTCATACCAACTTCCATCCCATCTGATCGTCCAGGCCTTCGCGCTACCCGGCGGCAGGTAGTAGAGATTGTTGTCCATCTCGAAGTCACCGGCTACGACCTTCGTGAGCGTCGTATCATAGAGAATGTTGTTTCTAATCTGGACCGTGCCCATGGCGTTGCCGCCGATTACGACTATGCCGAGGTTGACGTTCGCGACGGTGTTCGCGTAGACATTGGCGTTGTGAATGACGCCATCTCCGACAGCCAGGAATATGCCCTTCGCTCCACCTCCGCCATAATCAGCCGGCTCGTTCACCTTGTAGACGAGATTAGAGTATATTTCCACGTTGTTCAGTACGTTAGCTGTATCCGGAGCAATGCCTATCTCCTGACCGTTATCGAACCAGATGTTGTTTCGGATGACCAGCCTGTCCACGACCATACTTGCACCGCAACCCCACTGAATACCGTCGGAATGGTAGCTTTGCCAGTGGTTGTAGATCAGGTTGTCTGCAAGTAGGCCTCCACCGCACATCGAAACGCCATCCCCCAGTTGGCCTGGTCCGCCGTTGGAGTGGATCTTGTTATTGACCAGCTCGTTTCCCTCACCGTACATGAAGGCACCGTGGGCGTTTCGTGCCTTGGTTATCTCAAAGCCTTCTATGCGGATGTAGTTTCTCCAGGCGAGTCTGACCAACCCGTTGGAGGTGACTACTCCGGTACCGTCGATCACGACGTCACACGCCTTGTGCTCGGGCCAACCGATGTCGCGACATCCATGGGTTGCATATGCCTTGAACACGATCATGTTGCCGGGTGTTCCGGAGTGCGCCGGGACCAGGGCCTCGTAGTACGTACCCGCTTTGACGAGGACGGTGTCTCCGGCCTGGGCGGTCGCCGCGGCCTTCGAGAGTGTCTTCCACGGGTGTGCTTCGGTCCCCGAATTGCTGTCGCTGGCTCCCGAGTCGTTCTTGGCGACGTAATACACATTGCCCGACGGCTCCAGGCATTCATCGTTGCCTTCGTCACACATCTCGCCCGGCAGGCAAGGGGCGGCGCCGTCGGTGCAGTCTCCGTCAACACAGGTCTCGAGTCCGTTGCAGAAACTGCCGTCGTCACATTCGGAGTTGTTCGTGCATACAGGTGCCTCGATGAGGGGAGTACAGGTGTGGTTGGCGTCGTCGCAGACCTCACCCTCTGCGCAGGGAACCGCGCCGCTTAGGCAAGTTCCGTTGACGCACGTCTCGGGCCCGTTGCAGAAGTTGTCGTCGTCACACTCGGTGTCGGTTGTACAGCCGGTCGATTGGCTGACGGTCGGGGCGCAGACGGTTAATGGCCCGCCTTCGGACCAGACACCCCAGCTATCCAGGAGGGCCACAGTGCTCTGGTCGGACCGGAAAGCGTATTCAGTTGCCACACGCGTGTAGGAACCGCCCTCCGGTGCGACATCGACACTGTAGGCGCCCGAGCGGACATCGACGCTCGCACGGATGTGGTACGTCGACCCAACGGTGTAGGCGAACGTGGTGTCGGCCGAGTAACTGACTCCATTGCGGACGTCTACTCGAAGAGCGCTGTTGAACCGGACTAGCACCGCATAATCGGCGAACGTCGCGCCGGGGCCGTGAGACAAGGCGACGATGCCCTCTTGGAAAGGCTCGGTGGGCGTGACTTCGAATTGCAGCTCGAACGCCCCGGACTGCGCTGCGGCGAGTGCCGTGTTCGTCCAGGCTCCGGATCCGGTCACTTCGAACACGCCGCAACCGCACATGCCCGGAGCGAGTTTTTCGGGATCCTCCGGACAGTCGTCATTGGTATCGGGGGAGTCATCGGCCTTGACAATCACGACAACCTCATCGGTCGAAGTCATGTCTGCGGAAGTGACGAGTAGCTCGAACAACAGTTTTGCACCCGACGGGTCAGTCGGATTCGGAGCTTTGAATGACGCTATGCCCGGAAGGGGGCTCGACAACATGACAACCGGCCCGGAAAGCTGGCTCCACTCGTACTGGAGGAGTGACCCGTGCGCGGCTTCGGAGTTGCGACCGTCGAGCGCGACGTACTGCCCGGCCGTCACCAGCTGATCGGGCCCGGCGTCCGCGATCGGGCCGGTCTCGGCCGGAGCGACGAGATCGAGAACGCGTACCGCTACGGCGTCTGCGTCCACCAGTCTGCCATCGGAAACTCGAACCGTAAACGTCAGGTCGGCATCGGCGTCAAGGGTGGGGGCGATGAAACTAGCTGTAGCCTCCGACGTGTTGAGCAGCAGTACCGGCGGTCCCGAGGTCTGCGTCCAGCTGAACTCGATCGGGTCTCCGTCGGGGTCGCTGCTG
>CBDUZY010000504.1:0-2938 GCA_965371825.1 uncultured bacterium | reverse complement strand
CTGCTGATCAAGTACTCGCGCCTCGGGCGAGTGCGCGATCTGCTGATCGCCGCGGTGCTCTTCGGCATAGCCATGTTCAATCGACCTCCGGTGGCCCTCGCCGCGCCGTTCTTCCTCCTTGCCTGGTGGCTCGCACGGCGGCGGAACGGACTGTCGTGGCGAGGATCGCTGAAACCGTTGCTGCTCGTCGGGGGATGTGCCGTTTTGCCGGGCGTCTATTCTCTTGGCTACGTTCTCTGGCGCGACGGGCCCGAGACGCCGTACAACTACATCGAGGAGTTCAACGCCGAGTCGGAGAGTCTGCCGGACGTGCGTTCGGGGCTTGAAGCTCGGCTCGAGCGGGCGGTATGGCTATTGACAGGTCGCCAATTCGAGGGCAAGATAGGCAACACCTGGCGCGGCGTTCGGGCGAAGCTGCGGTGGGTTCGACACCGGATCGGACCGAATGACACGGGGACCTTCATGGTGGGTCTTTCACTCGTGATACTCGGCGCCGTGGTTGCGGGACGCCGGTGCGGCGTTTGCTGCTGGTTGCTCGGGGGGATGTGCGTCCAGGCCATCGTTTTCGTGTGCGCCTATCGCATCCACGGGCAAGCAGCCGACCTGCTACCGCTCATGTTTGCCGTGGCTGTGTTCGCCGGAGTCGCACTCTCGCCGCTCTTTCCCGTGAACGGAGCCAAGCCCGGGCGTGTGATTGCCGTTGCGCTGTTCCTGGCTGTGTCGATTGCAGTGGTCACGTCCGGCCCCCATACCCGGACGCAAGGTCACGGGCGTGACGCCACGCCGTTTCTCGCCTCGGTCAACGTAACGACAATGCCCGAGCGATCCGTGATCTTCGCAGGCTGGGAAGAATCGCTCCCGTTGCGGTACGCGGGTCTCGTGCTGTCCGACCGCCGAGACATTCGCATCGTGACCGCCCACCCGGCTAACTGGCTGAGGATGGCCGAGGATTTCGGCGATCGACCGGTTTTCGTAACTGCTCCATATGAAAGACTGAAGGGTCACGCGCTGACACCATTCCGCAACCTGTGGCGGTTGGGGACGATAGGTGAAGACGAAGCACCGGAGTGATCTCGAAGGCGGTGTGGCGATAAACAGACCCACCACACCGTCTACCCGTCCATTGGGTTTTCAGTGTTGGGAGCCGGATAACACCGGTTGGCCTCGTTCCGGCGTAACGCAAGCGCGTGTTTCAGATGCTGAGACGCCGGGTGAACTGTGGAAGTGCGAGAGTGACGCCGAGAACTAGAGCGATGGTCGGCAAAGAAGCAACTTCCAATGGGCCTTACCAATGCTGAGAACAATGTCGCGTGCCAATGACCGGGCATTTGCACGATGGAATTCGTGTTCCGTACGGCGGATAGGCTGGGCGGAGACCGTCGTTACGTCTCAATGCAGCCCGCCGGCGGTCAATGGTGATCGTTTGGCGCCCGTGCTGCGCAATCGCGGAGTACCTAAAGATTTCAGGTTACAATCGACGACGTCATTATATTGGTAAATGCGCCCCGCGCGTCTGCCGCCGGCGTTAGCAGAGGATATTCCCTGGAGGAATGAGATGGATCGATCACATCGCACTTCGCTATTCGTGCTCACAGCCAGTCTGATCCTCATAGCAGTGTCCGGGTGCACGGTTACCCGCTCGCGACAGACGCCCGCTCGAACCGGTCCGGATGGACCAAAGAACGGGAACCGGTCGGTAGTGGAGAAGGGTGCGCGCACCGTGGTCGACCGCGGGCCATCGGACCGCGCCGCGAGCAGGCCGACGCTCAACGCCAGAGTCACGGACGGTCGAGGTGGCGGGCAATCGCGTGGTTCTCCCAGTCGCGGCCTCGAGCGGCGCAGTCCTCGGGCACCGGAGCATGCCGGACAGCAGGCGTCGCTGCGCGCCACGATCAGATCGACGGATGTCGGCGGAGCAGCAGCGGCCGAGACAGGTCGAGATCACGCGGTTGAACCGCCGCGGGGCAACATGGGGCAAGGTAGTTCGAAGAATCCGCCGAAGGGTCCGCCGTTCGCTCAGGATGATCTTCCCGGCAACGTCGCGGGCGTCCCATCGTGTGAGCCGATTGCGGATGTCCTTTGCGGCGACGTCGTCGAGAACGACACCTCATTCTATCAGGACTTCAACTCAATATACGACTGCCTTCCGGGCTGGTTGGAAGACGGGCCGGAGATTGCGTACCGCTTCAAGACGGAACAGGTAGTGCAGGTCACGGCCACATTGTCAGGTCTTGATGCCGGAGTAGACCTCGATGTGTTCGTCCTGACCCAGGCGTGCGTGCCCGAGACCTGCATCGCCTTTGGGCATGTCGCTGCCACGTTCAACGCGGTTCCCGGCACCGAGTACTTCATCGTGGTCGATGGGTATGAGCGTGCGGCGGGTCAGTTCGTCCTGACGATTACATGTGCCACGCCGGAGATCTGCGACGACGGGCGGGATAACGACGGCGACGACCTTGTCGATTGTGTCGATCCCGATTGCGCTAACGACCCGGCCTGCGCTTCGACGGGAGCGTGCTGCTTCGACGGCGGTTGCGAACCCGGGACCTTTCGGGAGTGGTGCGAATCCCAAAACGGAACCTGGCACGCGGGGCTGGGCTGCGCGGATGTCGAGTGTCCGCAGGCGTGCTGCGCGACTGACGGCACATGTTCGGATGTCTTGCCTACCACGTGCCTGGAGCAGGGTAGGATTTTATTTTTGCTACTGTGCTGTCGCATAGCCTGCAGCAGCTCTTCGCTGGAACGTCCTTCGCGTTTTGCTTCACCGATCTGCCGGGATAGCATTTTTGTATGAAGCTGACGGTCTTTCAGCTGTCGGTATATATCAGAATACTGTTGATGTAACTGGCTTAACGCGGAGCGTGTCTCGTCAGTGCCCTGCGGATTCTGCTGACGATATTCAGCTACCGGATCACGCAGGATCTGTTTTCTCTGTTTG
>CBDUZY010000503.1:0-2955 GCA_965371825.1 uncultured bacterium | reverse complement strand
AGCAGGATGGCGATCAGGAGCGCAATAATCGCGATGACCACCAGAAGTTCGATCAGAGTGAACCCCGGAATCCGCAGGACCGCGTGCGAGCGGTGGCGTGGCGTCCGTTGCGGCATGACTGACCTCCCCGAAAGCGCCTCTCGTCACTTACTATAACACCGCCGGCGCGCCCTCGACGGTCCGCCTGACAAATTCCGACAAATGGCGTCCGATTGCAGCAGCAGAGGGGCCCGCTACGACGGCCCCGGCTTGACCGGGCTCAGCGAGGCCCACCGGGGCCGCATCCCAGTTGCGTCGCGTACCAGCAGCGCCAAGGCGGTTGCTCCCACGACCGGCACCTTGATTCGCATCCGAGACAGGCTCGGGCCTCGAACCGGGACCGCATCCAGACGCCACCGAATACTGCGAAGACTTCGTCGCCTTCACCTTGACCGGCCATTTGGACGATCGATACTTCACACGGAACGTGGCAACGCCGATCGGTGGTCCGCTGCGGCGTCGCCGTCCCGATGAAGTCCGGACTACGTGGAGGCTCTGCGATGTGTCGATCTCTCAAGCTCTCGATATCGTTGACGATTCTGCTGGCCGTGCCGAGTTGCGGCCTTCTTCTCGAATTGCGCGACTGGCTGGGCCCCAAGGAGACCGGTTCGTCGGAACTCAAGGCGTTCACTTCCGAGTCAGAGCTGCTCGACTACATGAGAGGTCAGATAACGCAGCGCAACTCGTGGTACCTCGACGACTTCACGTTCATGGGAGGCGGGCTCGGAGCCCCCGATATGGTGAGCGGGGACGTCGCGTTGGACGCCACTGGCAGCGAGGGTGCGGCCCCGGAGTCGCCTGCGACGGGCACAACCGGTGACACGGATCGTGGCGATTCCGACTTCTCCCAAACCACGACGCAGGAAGTGGGCGTCGACGAAGCGGACGTCGTCAAGACCGATGGCGACTACATCTACACAATCAACAGCCAGTACGACGGCACGAGTTTGCTCCGCATCGTACGGATCGCCCCGCCGGATCAACCGGTGCTCGTCAGTGAAACCTCCCTGGACGGGTACGGCAGGGACATCTACTTGCACGATGATAAGGTCGTCGCAATGACCACAAGCGGTGGCGGATACTTCCAGGTCGGTGTGATGGTCGACGTAGCCGCGGACATCGCCACCGACACCGCACCGGTCGCCGATGAGGGCGACGCGGGCGACACGGGGTCGTCCGGCTCAGAGGACGCGAATGACGTAGACGCCGGTGACATCGATGCCTCGCCACCGTCCGACGACGACCGTGAACAGGTCGATGAGGTCGAATACGTCTATCAGCGACCCAGCACCATCGTGACAATCCTCGATGTCTCGACCCCGGATTCGCCGGTGCTGCTCTCCGAGACCAAGTTCGAGGGTACGCAATCGTCAAGCCGTATGATCGACGGTGTGCTTCACATGGTGCTGTCCAACTACCAAAACTACTACTTCGATGTGCTTCCGATGCTCGGGCAACGGGAGTTGGACGTGTCCGGCACCGAGGTCGGTGAACTCCTCCCGTCGTTCGAGCGCGTGGGCGAAGGCGGTGCCGCAACGAGTGGAAGCATCGTTTCGTACCGAGAGCTGTACCACCCCGTCGATCCCGACGGATACGGTGTGGTGACGCTGGTCAGCCTCGACGTCGACAACGACGCGGAGTTCACCGCCGTCGGCGTAGTCGCGGAGCCGGGCCTCGTCTACTCCTCGCTTCAGGCCATGTACCTGACCGACACCGACTTCAACTGGCAACAGGACATGCGCACGACGACCGACATCTACAAGTTCGCGTACGTTGATCGTGGGGCACAGCCCGTCGCCACCGGTAGTGTGCCCGGCCGAATCCTCAACCAGTATTCGATGGGCGAACATCAAGGTTATCTGCGAGTTGCGACCACGACCGACCGGATGGTCACATTGTTCGGCGAGACTACACAGTCGGGCAACAACGTCTACGTGCTCGGCCAGACGGAAGAGGCTGACGGCCTCACCATTGTCGGAAAGGTAGAGGGCATCGCTCCCGGAGAGAGAGTCACTTCCGCACGGTTTGCGGGCGATCGCGGATACGTCGTAACCTTCGAGCAGATCGACCCGCTGCACACGCTCGATCTGTCCGATCCAACTAATCCATGGGTGGTCGGCGAACTCGAGGTGCCGGGCTTCTCCACGTATCTGGTTCCGATCGATGAAGATCACCTACTGGCCGTCGGCCGGTACATCCCCCCGCCGGGTGAGTCCGGATCGTGGGCCGTGCAGTTGTCGATCTTCGACGTAACTGACTTCGCCGCGCCGTTCCAGAGTGCAAACGTCATCCTTGGCGGAGACACCGGCGCGGACTCCGAGGCCCTTTGGAATCCGAAGGCGTTCACCTATTGGGCGGAAGAAGGACTGGTCGCCCTACCCGTTTCGATGTACGGCGGATTCTTCGGCGGGGCATTCATCGACGACGCCACCGGTATTGTCGAGGGTGAGGATGTTGCCTTCGTGGCACCGGAGAGGTTCGAGGGGTTGTACATCTTCGACGTTTCGGCCGAAGGCGGGCTGAACGAATTGGGACGCGTAAGCACTCAACCCGGCGACACCGATTACTTCTACCCGTCGTTCACTCGCGGCGTGTTCATAGGTGATAAAGTCTACGCCGTCACCGACCACGGCGTGCGCGGAACGCCGGTGAATGACTTGACGGCTGTCGATGAGGAGCTGTTCTTCGAGGAGTCGCTCCCGGATGAGCCGCCGTCGCTCATAGCCGAGCCTGCCCCGGTTGTCGAATAGACCGCCACGCACCGAGCCGCGGGCGGAATGGAATCCCGACTTGCCGGGAGCCCGCGCGATCCTACCGGCGCCACGGACAGGTACAGTTGCTTCGACACCGGCGGTGTTGCGCAGATCACTCTGCGCCGCCCATTATCGGTCCAATACACGTCTGGCGCAGATCGAG
>CBDUZY010000502.1:0-2956 GCA_965371825.1 uncultured bacterium | reverse complement strand
TTCCCCACCACCTGGGCGAAACCGCCATCCACATAAAGTAGGTGCTGCCCATCGGCGGACTCGACGCGCAAGATCCCGACGCCCATTTTGCACAACAGCGGAGCCCGATCGCGCAGAATGCCCATCTCGCCGTCGTGGGCCGGGAAGGCTGCGAAGGTCGCCTCGCACTCCAGCACCGCCCGCTCGGGAGTGATCACACTGCAATGAAACGTGTCGGTCTTAGCCATGGTCAGCATTCAACGTGTCGAAGTAACGTCCGTCCTATCCGGATCCCCGGTTTCGACGTTTCGACTTTTTGACGTTTCGATTCTTCGACGTTTCTACGCTTCCTTTGCCAGCTTCTCCGCCTTGGCAACCGCTTCCTCGATCGCGCCCACATACATGAACGCCGGCTCGGGCAGGTGATCCCACTTGCCGTCGCACAACTCGTCAAACGAGCGGATCGTATCCGCGAGGGACGTATAGTTCCCGGGAAAGCCCGTAAACTGCTCAGCCACGTAGAACGGCTGCGATAGAAACCGCTCGATCTTGCGGGCCCGGGTGACGATCATCTTGTCGTCCTCGCTCAGCTCGTCCACGCCCAGGATCGCGATGATATCCTGCAGGTCCTTGTATCGCTGCAGAATCTGCTGGACCCGACGGGCTACCCGGTAGTGATCCTCGCCGATCAGCTCCGGAGCGACGAGCCGGCTGCTCGACGCCAGCGGATCGACCGCAGGATAGATACCCTTCTCGGCGATGCCTCGCTCGAGGTTCACCGTGCTGTCCAGGTGGGTGAACGCGGTCGCCGGGGCGGGATCGGTGTAGTCGTCAGCCGGGACGTAAATCGCCTGGATACTCGTGACCGCCCCGCGGCTGGTCGAGGTGATCCGTTCCTGAAGCTCGCCCATCTCGGTGGCAAGAGTCGGCTGATAACCGACGGCCGAGGGCATTCGACCCAGGAGGGCTGATACCTCGGAACCCGCCTGCGAGAAGCGGAAGATGTTATCGATAAACAGCAGCGTGTCCGCTCCGGTCTGGTCGCGGAAGTACTCCGCCATCGTCAGGGCCGCCAGGCCGACGCGGAGCCTCGCACCGGGCGGCTCGTTCATCTGCCCGAAGACCATTACCGTCTGATCGATAACGCTCTTGCCGGTGTCGCCGATCTTGGCTTCCTGCATTTCGAGCCACAGGTCGTTGCCCTCACGGGTGCGCTCGCCCACGCCGGCGAAGCAGGAGTAGCCGCTGTGAAAGCGTGCCAGCCGGGCGATCAACTCTTGGATGATGACCGTCTTGCCGACACCCGCACCGCCGAACAGACCGGCCTTACCGCCGCGAACCAGCGGACAGAGCAGGTCCATGACCTTGATACCGGTCTCGAACAGCTCGGTCTTGGAGGTGAGGTTGTCGAAATCCGGCGGTTCGTGGTGGATAGGCCGGCGTTCCGTTACCTCGATCGGACCGCGCCCGTCGATCACCTCTCCGATCAGGTTGAAGACCCGCCCGAGCGTCTGCTCGCCGACCGGCACCGTGACGGGCTGACCCGTGTCACGGATGCGAGTCCCACGTTGCACGCCGTCGGTGGAGCCGAGAGCGATGGCCCGGATCGACCCGCCGCCGAGGTGTTGAGCCACCTCGCACCAGAGCGTCTCCTTGGTCGTCTCGCCGAGCACTGTTCGCTCGACGGGAAGCTCGAGGGCGTTGTAGATTGCGGGCATCCGGTCTTCCGCGAACTTCGCGTCCAGCGTCGACCCGATGACTTGGATTACGGTTCCGTAATTGTCGTTTTCCATAAGCCGTACTCTATCGCTTGGGTGTTTCGACTTTTCGACTTTTCGACGTTTCGATTTTTCGACGTCTACTGGAGCGCATTCGCTCCGCCGACGATGTCGAGAAGCTCCATCGTAATCTGCGTCTGCCTGGCACGGTTGTACTGCCGCGTCAGCGCCGTGATCATGTCACCGGCGGCCTCCGTCGCCGCTTTCATCGCCACCATTCGGGCGATCTGCTCGCTCGCCGTTGCCTCGGTGAAACACTGGAACAACCGCACGCGCACCGTGGCTGGTAGCAACTCGGCGAGCAACTCCGCCGGCTCCGGTGAGAACTCATACTGCACGTTTGTCGTCGCAGCCGCTCCGCCTGCGTCTCCATCTCCCTGCTCGCTGGACAGCGGAAGAAGCTGAAGGACCGTCGGCCTCTGCCGACCGACCGAAACAAACCGCATATAGGCGACGTGAGCGGATGCGATCTCGCCCTTGATGAATCGATCCATCAGCCCGTTGGCGATCGGTTCGATCTGCTCAAACTTGGGCTTGTCGCCTATTCCGGTGAACTTCTCGACCACGGCACGGCGCAGGAACTTGAAGTACGAGATTCCCTTCTTCCCGACCATCTGCACGTCGGACTCGACGCCTTCCGCCTCGAGACCCTTGATGTGCGCTATGGCTGTCCGGAGCATCGAGGCGTTGTAGCCTCCGCAAAGGCCGCGGTCGCTCGTTATCACGACAAGCGCCGAGCGTTTCGCATCGCTATCCGTGCGCATAAGCGGGTGCTGCACGTCCTCGACAACGCCGGTCAGATTCCCTACGAGTTGGGCAAGGCGCTCCGTATAGGGCTTGGCTGCAACCGCTCGGTTGAGGGAGACCTGGAAGCGTGCCGTGGCGATCAACTGCATCGTCCGCGTAATCTTGCGGATGTTGCGGACCGTCTTGCGACGCTTGACGATAACTCGTGCGTTAGCCATTGCGTTCCAAACGTCTGGCGGTCTGGTGCGTCAGTCTCACCACCCGCCGCATTGCTACTTCCCTTTCGCCTCGTCGCCGACGAAATGGGCCTTGAAATCCGTGATGATCTTGCCAAGCTGCTCAATCAGAGCGTCGGACAGCTCCCCCTTCTCCACGATCTCGTCGGTAACCTCGGGGAACTCGTCGTGTACGTGTCGCAGCAGGGCCTCCTCGAAGCCGCGGACCTTGTTGAT
>CBDUZY010000501.1:0-2963 GCA_965371825.1 uncultured bacterium | reverse complement strand
TACTCTCTGGACTCACGGAGGAGGCAACATGTCCAAGGCTGCAAGGAGACTCGGTCGAGGCCTGGATTCCCTTGTCTCGAATCTGCGACAAGGCATCGGCTCCGAAGGTAAACCTGCACCGCTATCGCCGCCCGGATCGGAGCAGGAGGCAGCGGGGGTTCCAGCCGGTGATGCGCCACCTGCGCCATCCCAGCTTCCCATGGATGCGATCCGGCCAAACCCGTTCCAGCCGAGGAGCGATGTTACTGAGACGGATTTGGACGCACTGACTCGTTCTATCCGTCGAACCGGCCTCCTGCAACCTATTGTAGTCCGCCCATCCGGTCGTGGGTACGAGATAATTGCCGGTGAGCGTCGATGGCACGCAGCCAAGAAAGCGGATATGACGACTATACCGGTTGTCATACGAGATGCGACTGACGAGCAGATGCTCGAACTCGCGCTGGTCGAGAACCTCCAGCGCGAGGACCTGAACGCGATTGACCGTGGCGCAGCGTACCGGCAGTTTTGCACGCGTTTCAACCTCAAGCCTGAGGAAGTGGCGGACCGTGTCGGCGAGGACCGCACTACGGTCGTCAACTACATGCGGTTGCTCGAACTTTCCGAGCCGGTGCGGAGGATGGTCGCGGAGGGTCGCCTGAGCATGGGCCACGCTCGATGTCTGCTCGGCGTCCGCGATGACGCCCGGCGTGAACGGCTGGCTGAGTCCGCGGCGCATAATGAGCTGTCAGTGAGGGCCCTCGAGGAGATCGTCAGACGCGCAAAGACGCGGGGCGATCAAAGCTCGACGGAAGCTGCCGGGGGGCGTGTCGAGAGATCGGCTCACCTCAAGGACCTCGAGGTCAAGTTCGAGCAAGCGGTCAAGACGAAAGTGACCATCCATGAGGGACGTCGGAAGGGCACCGGCCGTATCACGATCGAATACTACGGCCTGGACGACTTCGATCGCATCGCAGCCCTCTTGGGTGTCGCAATGGAATAGACGACGAGTCGCCGGCAAACGCCGGAATCTGCGAGACCCCGGTCCCCGTGAAAAACTCTTGGGACAAGTTCCTACAGCAGATGCTTTCCACGCGGACGGTTCCGCGGTAGGCTTTTGAGGGTCGATATCCAGCGAACTGGAAGCAAGTCCTCGTTGCGGAATGGGTACTTGTTTGGTTGATAGGTTTGGTATTGCATAGGCGCTCGTACCGACCTCCTCGTTTTAGGCTATGACGATTCCACTATAAGGGAGCTGTTGATGAACGCTCGAACGATTGCGTCAATGTTCACGCTATACTTAGGCCTGACGATCGCCGCCCAACCGGCGCGTGCGGCGAACGATCTTCAAGACCTCCTTCGCCTCGCGCGGGCCGACTTGCCGGCCACCCTCGTGGTCGTGAACTTCGAGGAGTTCGACAAGTCCGTGATTTCATATGTCAAGGCGATTGATCCGACATCCGGATTCGAGGGCATGCTCGCCGACGTCAGGCGAGATCTCGCCATCGGCGACTGGGTCGATTTCTCCAAACCCATAGCCATGGGTCAGGCCAACGTAATGGGCGGAGATGCCTGGGTGCTCTGGGCCCAGGTTCCGGATTTCCTGGAAAAGGCGAAGGCCCTGCCCGAAGCCAAGGAAGAGGAGGGTCTGTGGCACTTCACCTTCGAGAACAGGCCGGACCTGTTCGCATCGGTTAAAGGCGCTTACATTATTGCCAGCTCCGACAAGGAGTCGCTCAAGAAAGCCACAGAGGAAGGCGAGTCACTCGCGGACGCCCTCAAGAGCCGTATGGACCTGCTTGACGAGCGCGACGCACTGGTACACGTGAATGTCGACGCCGTGCGTCCAATGGCGCTCGGCGGCATCGCGCAGGCTGCCCAAATGGCCCCCATGATCGGCATGATGGTGGGTGCACAAGGCGGCGGGGATCCGGCCTCGATGACCGCCATGATCACCGCGGTGGCTGACATAGTGAAGGGCTTCGTCGAGCAGATAGCGTACATAGAGATTGCCGTCGGGATCGATGGAGAGACCGCCAATGTCACGCTGGCCACGGGTTACAACGATGGCGGCATCAAGAACTACCTCACCAAGCAGAAACCGGCCGGCGTTCCGCTTCTTACGGAGATCGAGTACCAGCCATACCTGTTCGCCATGGGATGGCATATGCCGGGCAGTGAGTCCACGTTCTTCGATTGCGTTATCGACAAAATGCTCGCCTCGATGCCGGCGCCGGCGGCGGGTGCCGCGACACCACCCGGCGAAGGCGCTGCGGCCGGCGCACCCAGCGAATCGGCCGAAGCCATGAAGAAGAGCCTCGAGATCGCCCGTGAGCTTTACCGTAAGGTGCAGGGAATGAACATGCTACTCAGCATGTCGGCCGATGGAATGAAGACGGTCGGTGACTACATCGGCAGCGACGCACAAGGAATCCTCGAGCTTTCCAAGAAGTCTATGCTGAGCTCGACTTCCATGCCCGGCGGCATGAGTGCGGGAATGTCGTTTGAACCCGCGGGCTCTAAGAAGATAGGCGACGTGATGGTCGAGGAATTCAGCGTCAAGGTGGACACCTCCAACCCGGCGGCGGCCCAGGCTGCAATGATGTTCGGCGAGAACACCCGCGTCGCCTACGGTATCAAGGACGGCCGGGTCCGGTACTGCATGGGCACGGAAGAGGACGCGAAGCGCGCATTTTCTAGTAAAGTGACGAAACCGCTTGCCGCCGACAAACTCGTCGCCGAGGCGATCGCCAAGCTTCCGGCGAAACGCAACGCGATCGGACTCGTCGACCCGGCAGGACTCCTGCCTCTACTCGGACAGATGCCGGGAATGCCGAAGTTTGGAGAGATTCCACCCGGACCTCCGATCGTTTTCTCGGCATCACTCTCGGGCGAGCCGGCCCGAGTGGACATCCACATTCCCGCGCGGGCGATAGGGCGGGTCCTCGAGGCTGTGTCACCCGACGAACCCATGTAACGACCGC
>CBDUZY010000500.1:0-2965 GCA_965371825.1 uncultured bacterium | reverse complement strand
TCGAGTCCGGTGCCGGCTGGGTGGCGCTGCCGTTCGCGCTGGAGCGGAAGTACCCGTACGCCGGGCGTGAGTGGGCGTGGCAGTGGGTGTTCCCCGCGACCCGCATCCACCGTGACGACGCCAGCGGCAGACGACGACGCCACTTCCTCCACCCATCCTGTGTGCAGCGCGCCGTGAAGGAAGCCGTGCGACGGAGCGGGATCTCGAAGCGAGCCACATGCCACACCTTCCGGCACTCGTTCGCCACCCACCTGCTCGAGGCGGGCTACGACATCCGCACCGTGCAAGAGCTGCTCGGTCACCGGAACGTGCGCACCACCATGATCTACACGCACGTGCTGAATCGTGGCGGGCTGGGCGTGCGGAGTCCTGCGGACAGCTTGTAAGGAGGAACACCACGGCAATTCCCGCATACTCTGATCTGGTACAACGCCATGTTGATCGATCGGAGAGTTGTATGACGACTGTGACTGTGTCACCTAAGTACCAGGTCGTGATACCAAAAGCGGTGCGAGAGCATATCAATCTCGAGCCAGGCCAGAAGATCCACGTCTTCGCGCTCGACAACTCTATACTGCTCGTGCCTCACGTCCCCATCGAGTCGATGCGAGGCTTCCTTAAGGGCAGGGACCTGCCACCCTTCGAACGCGAGCCCGATCGCGAAATATGAACCTCGTAGACTCATCCGGGTGGCTCTCGTATTTGCTCGATGAGCCGAACGCCGGCCGATTCGTCCAGTCCATCGTGAATACCGAGGAGTTGATCGTGCCGTCGATCGTAGTTCTCGAAGTCTACCGTCACCTACGGCGCTCCCTTGGCATCGAGACCGCTGCCCAGGCCGTCTCAACATTGACAGACTGCCAGACCGTTGACCTGACCCGGGAGATAGCTATTCTCGCGGGCGAACTGGGCATCAGGTATAAGCTACCGCTCGCGGACAGCGTGGTCCTCGCTACCGCCCGTAGCTTCAACGCGATCCTGTGGACGCAAGACTCGGATTTCGAGGGCCTTGATAACGTCGAGTACATTCCACGATGCTGAATCTCCCGAAGTTCGAACGTGCTTTCGCGCACGCGGGACCCTATCTTTAGACAGCGCCCCGCCTGTATAACCGACCGACACTGAAGAATCGTAAAGCTGTGTCGGTTGGGCCGACACTGCTCATTCGATGTTTCAGATTAGTGTGCGGAGAGCCCGCGTTCGGTCGACTGAACATCGGTTATCGATTAAGAGTTAGACAGCGTCAAGTCCTAACTCGGAGCCGCTACATGAATCCTCGACGAGTGAAGCATCCAGTTCGTCGACTGGCCAAGCGAGGCTTTCGAGGGTATCCAGTCGGCACCGTGGCCTTTTACGGTCCGGACGACAGGCGTGCGACGAAGGCAGCGGTGGGGATCATACCTTCCGAAGACGCCGAACCGGACGAACTGGGGCGGTGGATGGTTGAGCACGGCGATGTCCGCCACGACATCTCGATTGGTAACGAGATGGTCGCCTTCCTCGAACGGCACGGACTGCGCGCCTCGCGCACCCTCGGACAGAACTTCGGCTGCCCGCACGAGGAAGGGATAGACTACCCTGAGGGGGAAACGTGTCCCGACTGCCCGTTCTGGCGCGACCGCGACCGGTGGACCGGCCAGCCGAACCCTCCGCCCAAGTAATGGCATGATCCTGTTTCGCTGCACGCAACGAGCGTTGAAACGATTCCGTTTGACGCCCGAGTCTACGCCACCCGTGCCGACGAGCCGATTGGGCGCGTGGTATGTGAATCTCCTGAACTACGGTGCCCAACGGCTTGTTATCTGCCTGAGTGAGCGCACGCTTCTGCCCGTCTTGCTCCCCGCGCGGAACTCCGAGTTTCCTGTGCGTTTCGGGCAGTACCTGTTGCCGGTTCTGTTGGGAATTGGGATTCCGGAGCTACTTGCGCGGGAGGAGGCCGCGGCGGCAACCGACCACATCATCGCACGCACTGCGAGTCGGCAGATGCTCGGCACGCTCAACGACTTCTCACGGTGTGCCACGCACCGAATGGAGGATCGAGCGCTGCTCGAGACCGCACTCGCTCTTGCCGAGATGCCGTCCAAGTCGCTCCACTACGATTCGCCAGATCGCGTGACGCGGGGAGTCTTCGGACTCGACCCAAGGCAATCCGAACACGCTGTCTAACACGAGCCTGGAGCAGACGCGTTCAACGTGGTGGCCAATCGAATCTGGCCAGCGCGCAGCTCAGGCGCCGACCGTTGGGCGGACCCAGAAAGACTCTGTGCTCAGGCGAAACACCTGGTGCCTATCCGGGCCGCCGAGGGCTGTTCACGGTTCATCCTGAAGGGTGACCGACATGCTCAAGTACATCGAACGCAAGTCCGGATATCGGCACAACGGATCCGCATGGATCGGGAGAGTGAAGTTATCTAGGTCGGGACGGACCATCTACTTCAAAGGCCGTGCCCTTGTACCGACCCATGCCCAATCAGAAGAACGCTTTTTGCAGAACAGACCTAGGAGCATTCCATGACAGGGGAACCCCCGAAGAACAAGCATGCTGGGACACCAGGCTCCTTGATCAAGCTTATCCAACTGGCCCTCTACATACCGATACAGGTGGCCTTCATCCCTTTCGCCATTGTCGGACTGGTCGATGCGATCTTCAAAGAGATGATAATAAGCAGGAAACTGGGCGTTTCCTTCACGGCGATCAAAGCGCTTCAGTACAGATGGGTAATGCATTACTTCGACACCAGACCGGACCCCATTTCTGTGGCATTTACCAAGAAGCTTCCGTGTGAGTCACATTTCAGTTTATGGTCGACTTTTGGAGCCCTCATCATTTCCCAGCGGCTATTCGGTTTCACTACAATTTTCGGGCGAGTTGCCGAACCGGGGAATGAGACCCCGGTTTCCACTGCGGGACGCCGGGTGCTCATGTTCGACGCGATTGTGGAGAAATACGTCGACGAAATGGAGC
>CBDUZY010000499.1:0-2974 GCA_965371825.1 uncultured bacterium | reverse complement strand
GGTCCCCACACTTCCTCAAAGAGGTGCGCATAGCTTGACTTGGCGACTCTCTTGCAGACGAGGAAAGCATTCGGGTTGTTCTGCTCAAGCGAATTCAGAAACGGTCCCAGGGCTTGTTCGGCAAGCGGATCGCCGAGCGTCCAGCCCGTGGCCCGCCCATCCCAGAACATCCCGCCGATCCACACCTCTTCAGCCTCATCGTAGAAGAGCACGGGGCTCGATCCGCCGTACGCCGCGGTAGGGGGTCTTCGGTTGCCGAACCTCGTATGAACAGCGCCCGGATAGACCGAACCGGCCGCGTTGATCTGCGATGTCGGCCCGGTAAACCCGGCGTCGGGCGCATGGCAGGCGGCACACGATTGCCCCGGCGGCGTCGACAGGTTCGCGTCGAAGAACAACATCTTTCCCAGTTGCTCCATTGGCGCCAGAGCCTGTGCATTCGCCGTCGCCCCGGCAGCGCACCACGCCAGTACACTAACGCATCCGAAAGTAATCTTGCAGTACATCTTCACGTCCTCCTTTAGCCGTCACATTCGAGCACTTCGCGTCCCGCCAATTGTTCGGGTCTGAACCTCTTCCGGCCGGGTCCCCGCCTACTGAATCTCGTTCAAAACGGTGTCCGTACCCAAACCGTGCCCGACACCAATGCCAGCGGCACTAGAAGAGATGTCCTCATTTGTTCCGTTCCTTAAGTATAGCTCCGCGATGCATCTGGACCTGTTCGCTGCGGAGCAGTCGAGAACTCTACGGTACTGATGCGCGGTTCGGCGTTTGCGCAGCAATCGCCCGCTAATCCCCGCGGCTACTCAAGCAGCGGCGGCAACTGCGCAACCCGAACCTAGACTACCCCCTAAGCAAACCGGCTAGCGCTTATCGTAGTCGAAACAGGTGTCATTAGCAACGGACGATTGTGATTTGCAGCGCGACTGCCAAACGTAACGGAGGGAACGCGGACGTGTGAAGCGGTGGTGCTTTCAGGACTCCCAGTTCGGCGGTGCCCTCGGCCGAGTGGTCGGCGCCGTCGCGCTCCGGCGGCGATGGCACGCGCGCGACGATGCGTGTCGGGCTTAGAGTTCGAACCGTTTGCGGATGTACTCCGAGACAACGTCCCTGGCGAATTCGAGAACCTTCTCGGGAGGATCGTCGGCGTCGCACATGTCCGGCGTCTCGACAATGTCCTCGACCATCTCATCCCACCACGGCGCATCCAGGAGCCTCTTGGACCCGTCCGCGTTGAGGCCTGCCTTGGCCATCTCGTCGGCCGTCGGAGCGTCGAAACGAATGGCTACCCCGCCCGCTGCTCCCGTGTCTTCGAGCAGAACTCTTTGTTGGAGGAAGCTCATAATCGCCCGCAGTTCATCAGGTGTCACGACGCATCTCCTTCGAGCCGGTCAGGTCGAGGTTCAGTATGAGTGAGTTCCCAGTACGACTTCGCATCCGAATCGCTTGGTGACAGTGGCCTCGAGATCATCGAAGTCGATCGGGCACTGCGCGGTTTCCATGGCCAGTTTCACGCACGTGCCCAGGTGAAGCACGTCGATCGGTCGATCGAGGTTCTTCGTGATCTCACCGAGGAGCTTGACACGCGGGATGACCAGGCCCGGACAGTCTCCACAGTCGGTCATGGCCACGAGGTTGATCTCGTCGTGTCGGGCGAATTCGCCGTTCTTCTCCGCGATCCCTTTGAAACACTTGGCGCACGCGATACACGAGTGATCCTTGATCCGCTTGCAGTAAAGGATGGCTATGTTGGGCATGACGTCCTCCGTACTTCGATCAGCGTTCTCCAGTTGTCCGGCGATGGAACACCGGTCCGAGATCCTACCGCAACACGACCGCCGGTGCCAAGCGCGAGCGACGCGCCTCCTGGTGGTGCCCCGTCCGGTCGTCTGCAATTGTCAGCTATTGGCTATTCTGAAATAGGCGAGGGTCTCAAAGTGATACACACTTGTGAGAGGGGCCGGGCCGAAGTTCCGTGCCGGGAAGGACCTGTGGCTCTAACCGCCCGGAGACAGCGACGTAACGCGGGTTCGCAAAACTACCGTTTGAATCAAGCCGGCGGCTCCCGGCGGATTGGCTCGGGAGCTGTTTCCGTGGTGGTCTGCGAGGTTGTGACCGCGCGGATTCCGGAGCGAACAACCTCCGCCGGGAGCTAAGACATCAATGGCGTTCTTTGATTGGGATGAAAGCTACAGCGTAAGCGTCGAAGACCTTGATCAGCAGCACCAGACCATCATAGAGCTGATCAACGAGCTGCACGAGACGATGGAGACGGGTTCTGCTCGCAACACCGTTGCATCCGCCATCGACGAGTTCCGTACGATGGAGCAAGTGCTTGATGAGCTATCCGATTACGCTTCGTACCATTTCTCGACCGAGGAGGGACTCATGGTCGAGCGCGGCTACCCCGAATACGCGCCGCACAAGTGTGCGCACATCGAGTTCACCCGTGAAGTTGAGAAGCTGAAACGGGGGCTTAGCGAAGGGGAAGCCGTCTCTCCCGCGGATATCATAGCTTTCCTCAAGGAATGGTGGGGACAACACATTTTGAAGGTGGATAAGAAATACTGCCCGTTTCTAAGCGGTGTGGACACGACAAAGGCGGACCGTGCGGTGGACTGACCGCCTGACGCCTCGCCCGTCAACCGTGCAACTCGACAATGTCGCCGTCATGTAAGACGTGATCGAGATGAACCTGTTGCCCGTCGACCACACCGTGGCCCCAGATGCGAGCGGACCGGACTCGATCCTCCTGTCCGTGGTACACCTTGCGGGCCAGGGCGAGAACGTCCTTGCCGAGAGGCAGAACGAACGGATCGTCGAGATCGGGCTTCTTGCCCGGCGGTTTGGCGTAGACTCGGATCACGCGGAGCAAGCGGAACAGGAGCTTGCGAAGACGAGCCATGTCGTCCGCGCTGTTGGTCGACATCGGCTCGATTCTCACTCGTTCGCTGAACATCTCGCGGAGCATCTC
>CBDUZY010000498.1:0-2981 GCA_965371825.1 uncultured bacterium | reverse complement strand
GCGCATTCAACGCCACGGGGCCGCCTCCGCCATAGCGATGGTTCTGCCGGGCGCGTGTGATCCGGGCTCCCCGTGTTGCCGCACGGGCACTCCTGCGTTGCCTTTTTGCCATCTCCGCCTCAAGAGCTCTAGGCCGCTTCCGCAAGACTACCCGGCGAATCCTAAGTCGTTGGGAGAACATCTGAAGAAGCGGCGACTCGATCTCGGACTGCTCCAACGGGAGGTCGCCACATAGGAGCCAATCCGTGGACCATTGGCAATTGGGAGAAGGGGCACACGACACCCGAGGTCCGTTTCGTGCCCAGGATCATTCGATTCCTTGGATATGATCCCCTTCCCGGGGGGGGGAATACGAGGGTAGTAGGCCGGCTATGAGAGCCGGGTTGGCGCCATGATGATGGCAGACAGATTACCGAAGGTTTCCCAACCTCACCTCTCCCGGGGTCATATGATACTATCGAATGACCAGCATCTTTTTCGACGTCGAAAACCCCGGAACACTGAGCCTATAGAAATACACTCCCGACGCCACGCGTCGCCCGCGGAGGTCCACACCGTCCCAGTCAATAAAACCCTGACCGGCGAGGTCCGCACCTTGAACGATCCGCTCCAGGAGCTGACCTTTGACGTTATAGATCGAGAGCGTCACCGGCACAAGAGGCGATACGTCGTATTCGATGCGTGTCGTCTGGGAAAAGGGGTTGGGTCGATTCTGCTTCAGCACAACAGACGGACGGATGGGTGGTGTGCCGTTGATGCCATTAGCGGTGGCAACACCATACACCAAGTAAACCGCGCCGGCATTCCTTCGGCCAAGTGGGTCAGCCCAGGTTGCCCCAAGAACGACATCCGCTTGTCCGTCGAGATTGAAATCGCCAGATGACAGTCCACTTCCAAGACCGTCGCCGACGGCGGCTCCCCAAATCCTCGTCACCGTGGAATCCGTGTCGAGGAAGACGGAGTCGGGCAGTGCCGTTCCTCCGTACGCGATGACCACGTGCTCGATCGCATTGGGCCTTGCTTTCGCTTGGCTGCCAATAATCACGTCGTCTATGCCGTCCCCGGAGACGTCATCGCAATGGATAAAGACACCATAGTGCTCATATGTGTTACCACCACCCAAAAGCCGCGCCATGGGCACACTAAGATCGGAGACGGTGAACGAGTCAGGAGCGGCGTTCATATCGAAGACAATGTACACCTCGCCGCAGTCCGTGCACCCGTGGGGATCACCCAGATAACAGGACAAGATGCCATCGACCGATCCGTCGCCGTCAACATCCCCAGTCGAAACACGGAACCCCAGGTGCCCATGGGCGTACTCTGGCAGCACCACTTTCTTTCGGTACTCACGATTCGCCATCTCGAGCGTGTCGGGAAGATTGGAGACCCCGTAAAGCAGCGTTACCATTCCTGCAAAGTTGACAACAATATCTCCCCCCGGCGAGCCGATCAGCAGATCCTCAAGCCCGTCCCCATCAAAGTCCGCGCAAGCGAACGACATTCCGAAGTCTTGGTTCCAGTTGTTGTCGATGATCCTCGTTAGTTCCGGGTACGATTGACCCATGTCGTATACCGGCTGGAAGCTCTTTCCGCCCTCGATCACATATGCTTCACCGGTATTAAAAACTGGCGCTGACACGACGATTTCATCGAAACCGTCCCCGTTGAGATCACAGCCACAGACACCGAACCCGAGCCCACCGACGCCCGGCTTACCAAGAATCTCAATTACGTTCGCCGGAGCGTCAGCAAGATCCAGAGTGTCCGGGAAACTCGCACTGCCCAAAACCACGTACGCCTTTCCTCTTCCGGTCCCAGGGAATCCAAACGGCTCCCCTATGATGATGTCGTCGAACCCATCGGCATTGAAGTCGCCAGCGGACAATGAACACAGCATTGCGCCATCGCTCGGCTTGCCCAGTATGACCGAAACAGAAGGTGGGGACGCTGAGAGCAAGTCAATAGTCCCAGGTTGCGCAAGAACTCCGTTGCCCCAGAGCACAACGACCACGCCACCGTCGAACGCGCACACGCCAACGACCAAGTCGTCGTACCCGTCGCCATTAACGTCGGCTACCGTTACGTCGTCGCCGGCGTGTCGAGGATCCCCGGGCCCATAGACCGATATATCCGCCTCGGTGTTCAGGTCGATGGAGGCCGGCAGCACGTCTGCAGATGCACGCATAGCCGACAAGGAGAGGCCAAGGTAGAAAACCAGAGGTAACAGCTTCTGGGTGTACATTTTCCTACTCCTAAAGCTGCCGCATTTCTACTTATAGTATAGCCTCCTATTTGCTATGAAGACACCCGCAAACACTTTTGGAATAGGGAACCCGGTACACGAGCCAGAGGCGCATCATGTCTTCGACCCTCAGGCTCGTCTCAAACGCAACCCGACACTAGTCCCGGACACGTCCGTCGTAATGGAAACTCACTTTCGCTAAGGCGTTTTGCACGATAAGGTTATCCTTAATGGCAAAAACACCTACGCGGTCACCCGTCAACGAACCAATGTTGTTCAAGTCCGGTAGTTCTGATCGACAAGGTCGCCGAGACGCTTGTTTGCGATGTCCTTTTGCACCTGTCGTGGAGGCAAAACGCTTCCCAGAGGCCCCGCCGTCCACCCAGACACCACTACGGACCGAGCACCCGTTTGCGATACTGGACCGCTTCGCTGATGTGGTCGCCGTTGATCTGATCCGCACCCTCGAGATCGGCGATCGTGCGCGCGACACGAAGGATATGGCTGCGGCCACGGGCGCTGATACGAAGCTTCTTCTGGGCGTGAATGAGAAGTTTTACGGCGCTCTTCCCAAGCCCGCAGTACTCCCGGATTCTTTTCTCTGGCAAGCGCGCATTCAACGCCACGGGGCCGCCTCCGCCATAGCGATGGTTCTGCCGGGCGCGCGCCTCCACTACCTGATCGAGCATCGAGCGGCTGGGTGTCGCTTTATGGCGATCTTTGAACGCTCCGATCT
>CBDUZY010000497.1:0-3008 GCA_965371825.1 uncultured bacterium | reverse complement strand
TGAGCAGTGACTCGCTTGACTCGCCGGTGCGAACAATTCCGATCGCGCTGCCCGGTGGTTGGTCCGGACGCGTGCTCGTCGAGTGCCACATCTCGTCACCGGACGGTGCCGGAGGCATAGTGCTCCCGGAATTCGAGGCCTGGGGCCCTTGGCTTAAGCAGCTCGTTACGGACTCCAGTGGCCTGCCGGATTACAGTGTGCTGAAGTACTCGAAGACCAACGAAGTGTGCCGGGCACGCTTCACCTGGAGCAAAGGTGCGGACGATCATCGACTCGACGTGGTCTGCAAGCGGGCGCGGGCCGCCGGATTCGGTGGGGCGCTTGCGTCCCGTCTGCGCCCCTCCCGGGCGCGCCGCAACTTCGACCGCGCCGAGCGGCTGATTAGCGCCGGAATCGGCACGGCTATCCCCCTGGCGATGTTGGAGCACCGCTCGCAGCCGGGCGAGGCCTGGCTTGTAACCGAGTTCCTCGGGGATGTCGTCGATCTCGACCTGATCGCCCTCACGCTGCTCTCGCAACTCGATCCCAGGCGAGCCGCCAAGACCAAGTCGGCCTTGGTCGACGCCGTCGTCGAGCTGTTTGCCCGTCTCGCCGACCTGAACCTTCACCATCGCGATCTGAAGGCCTCGAACATCCTTGTCGCCGATTGGGATCGCCCCGATCGCAAACCGCGTCCGATGCTGGTCGATCTGGACGGACTTCGACGGCGCCGTTGGTGGAGACCGTCCGAGCGCCGGCAGCCGCTGATCCGCCTCGCGGCGAGTCTCCTGGACTACGCGACGGTAACGCACACTGACCAAACGCGGTTCTTGCGACGGCACCTCGCTCGCAGAGGGCACACACTCGACGATTGGAAGGAAGACTTTCGCGACCTCTCCCGGCGAGCGATTCGCTATTCCCAGAGGGCACAACTCCGCAAAGGCCGGAAACTGGACGGTCACGCGGGGTCCCGCCTGCGCACGTAATGGCCGGTCGACCGATGGCCTCAATCGGCGACTTGCCCCTGCCGATATCACCACGGAACTCAACACCCGGCAGGGTCCGAAAACACACGCGAATCGGCCCCCAGCCCGGGTGTTGGTCTTCCTCCCGTTCGCTGCTAATCTCTTGGGGGAAGGTCGACCGAGTACGCAGGCGGGGCCGGAAATGTCGCCGCGGGTGGCGGACGGCGGGGATCCGCGGCAAGAAGCCGCAAGTCGTCGACACTCCACAGCGATGCAGCCTCGGTTGTGTTTGTTGGCGGAGCCATGCTCCGACCGGCGGAACAATGCGCTCCTCGCAAGGGCGGCGGGCGTGGTAGCCAGATAGGATCTTGTTCGTGAGCGAAGTACTCCCCGGATACCGGATAACCAAGCAGATCGGTACCGGTGCCGGATCGAAGATCAGCCTGGCGACCGAGCTGAAATCCGGTAAGACCTTCGCCGTAAAGCACGTGGTCCGAAACTCGCCCGACGACGACCGGTTCATCGAGCAGGTCGAATCGGAGTACAAGGTCAGCAGCAAGATCAGCCACCCCCACCTTCGGCACAGCTATTCGATCCAACGAGTACGAAGATTGTTGCAGGTTCGCGAGGTGCTCTTGGTAATGGAGTACATCGACGGCCTGCACATCGAAGCCGCCCGTCCGAATCGCCTGAACACATTTCTTACGCTCTTTCAGAAAGTGACCGCCGGCCTAAACGCATTGCACGAGGCGGGATACGTCCACGCCGACATCAAACCGACCAACATCATGCTCGCCCCGCGCGGTGTGGTGAAGATCATCGACTTCGGGCAGGCTTGCCGAATGGGGCATCGAAAGGTGCGGATCCAAGGCACACCCGACTACATCGCCCCGGAGCAGGTTCGCCGACTTCGGCTTGACCGGCGAACGGACGTGTTCAACCTCGGGGCAACGATGTACTGGGTGCTGACTTCCGAGAAGTATCCCACGGCCATCCGCGGAACCGACGCTCGTGGCGGAATCAGCCTGATCACGGCGGACAAACCGCTCGCTCCCGTCGAGCTCAACGACAAGATTCCCCTCTCGCTGTCGAGGCTCGTCATGGAGTGCTGTCGCGAGAATCCGGCTGAGCGACCCGCCGATATGAAGCAGGTTGCCGGGAGGCTCGCCGTCGTCCAGAAGCTGTGGAGGAAGCACCGCGAAAACGTCCGGGCCGAGCGCCGGGCGACGTCGCAACCCTCCTCCCACCGGCCGGACCGCCGTACCGACGAACCTCTTTCCGCCCGCGAACGTGCGACGCCGAAAGCCGGAGACTCCGCTTGAATCTCCAACCCGACCATCCAGTCAAGGGGGGCGAAAGAACGAGCGAAAGCGGTTCAGCCGCCGAGGTTCTCCTGCAAGCCGCCGAGTTCAACCGCAACGATCCGCTGTTAGCTGGTTCGCTGCTTACTTTCCCCGGTTATGGACAGCTCGTCGTCACAGGTGATCTTCACGGGCACAGGCGAAACTTCGACAAGCTCCAGCGATTCTGCGACCTCGAGCATTTCGCCGCGCGGCATGTGATCCTCCACGAACTCATCCACGAGGACGTCGAGTCGCTCACCGCCGCGGACAACTCGCACGCGGTCCTGATCGAAGCCGCCCGCTGGAAGTGCGACTTCCCCGAACAAGTCCACTTCATGCTCAGCAACCACGAACTCGCCCAGGTAAGCGGAAACGAAATCAGCAAGAATGGGCGGGTGGTTACACAGGCGTTCGAGGACGCGGTTCTCGACACCTACGGCCAAGCCGGCCCGGAGGTGTTGGAGGCGATCGGCACGTTTATCCGCTCGTTCCCGCTCGCAGCCCGTACGCAAAACCGCGTCTTCGTTTCCCACTCGCTACCCGGTCCACGCAATCTGCCGAGATTCGACGCCACACTGTTCTCACGCGTTCCCACAGTCGAGGACCTCGAGGACGGCGGCTCGGCCCATGCTCTTGTATGGGGCCGATACCACACGGAAACGGCCCTCGACACATTGGGTGAACTGCTCGACGCGGACTTCTTCATCTGCGGACACCAGCC
>CBDUZY010000496.1:0-3020 GCA_965371825.1 uncultured bacterium | reverse complement strand
TGGTCAGGAGGCGCTTCCGCCTTGTCCGGAGGAGCCGCGACGACGGCAGTGTCAGCAGCGTCGGCAGCGATCGTCTCCACGGGTGGCGGTTCCACGACTTCAGGGGCCTGCTGCACTACAGTGGATGGCGGCTCGGCGACGGCGGTCGCGGTTGCATCCTCTTGCCCTGTGTCCGTCGTCTCGACCGGGACGGGCTCCTCGGCAACCTTCTTCTTGCGAGAACGCTTTATCCGCACCTTGTCGAGGTCGATTCGCCGAGCTGTCTCGAGAACCGTGCTGTGCTCGCCTTCGCTGAACCACTCACGGATCGTAGCGTGCAGCCCGGCACTAAGTGTCGACATGTGGTTCTTGACCGCGTCGATGCCTTCGGCCTTGCACTTTTCGATTATGGTCTTGCTGGGAACACTAAGTTCCTTTGCAAGAATGTGAACGCGCATCTTATCGGCCAACACCCGTCTCCGTGGAACTACTGTTCGTCAGTACCGACGCGCGGCAGTCGCGCTCTTTGGACCCCGTGTTCACGAGTCGCGCCGGCGCTTCTACTCCTTCGGGTCTACGCTCGAATCCGTGGTCGACTCATCAACGGCTGATGATTCCTTCTCCGACCGCCACTCCGTGGCGAGGTCGGCCACTATTGCAGCCTCACGCTCCTCTTTCTCGGCGAGGGAGGGCGACGCGGATGGAACCGACGGCGTAACCCCCGCCGCCTCTCCGGCATCTTCAGTGTCCTTGGCAGCATCGTCTGAGGTCGCAGCCGCCCCAGTCCCACCTTCACCGGTGCCCGTCACGTCCTCTCCGTCCCCGGAATCGGCGCTCGCCTCCTCGGCGGCGGTCTTCGCAGCCTCCGCCGCTTCAGCCTTCGCCACCTCAGCCGCCTCAACCGCTGCGGCCTTCGCAGCCTCCGCCGCTTCAGCTTCCGCCGCCTCAACCGCTGCGGCGGCGGTCGCGGCTTGTTCCACGATCTTCGCCGCCAATTCCTCGTCGAGTTCGAACTCGCTGACCAGCGGCTCGGCGCCGACTTCCACGAGGTCGGCCAGCGAGATCACTCCAATCGCGAGCATCTTCTCGAGCAGAACATCTTCAACGCCCTCGATGCCCTTCAGGCCCTTCTCCATGTTGTCGACGTTCTTGTCCAGCTCAGCCGGGGTCTGAATGTCGATATCCCAACCGGTTAGCCGGGCGGCCAAACGAACATTCTGTCCTCGCTTGCCGATGGCCAGCGAAAGCTGCTCTTCGTCCACGATCACCGTCGCCCGCCCGAGCTCGAAGCACAGGAAGGTCTCCTTGATCTCCGCCGGCTTGAGCGAGTTGGTGATAAGCACCTGGGACGACTCGTTCCAGCGCACGATGTCGATCTTCTCCCCACCCAACTCGTCGACGATGTTGCGAATACGACTTCCGCGAACACCGACACAAGCTCCGACGGCATCCACCTTCGAGTCTATCGAGGAAACGGCGATCTTCGTGCGATAGCCCGCCTCTCGTGCCAGGGCTCGAACCTCGATGATGCGCTCGTTCACCTCGGGCACTTCAAGTTCAAAAAGTTTGCGGATGTAATCCGGATGGGTTTGAGTGAGTACGATTCGTACCTGGTTGGGCTCCTCACGAACGTCCAGGATCATCCCGCGAACGCGCTCTCCCGCGTGATGAGTCTGACCCGGAATCTGCTCGCTTCGCGGCATAAACGCCTCGGTACGACCGAGGTTCACGGTAAGTCCGCCGCCCTCGTAACGAGTGACCGTACCCGTCACCACCTCGCCGACGCGCTGCGAGTACTCGTCGAAAATGGAGTCCCTCTCGTCCTCGCGGACCCTTTGGATCAGCACCTGCTTGGCGGTCTGCGCGGCGATTCTCCCCAGCGACTTCATGTCGACCGGCGCACCCGCCACGGTCGCTTCGATCTCGCCGGTAACCCGGTCGATCCGCACCGTGACATCCTCGATCTCGCCATTGGCCTTGCGCACCGCGGAGACCATTGCCGCCTCGAGATCCGTGAACACGCTCTCCTTCTCGATGCTCTTGTCGCGGCTGATCGAGTCGATAAACCTGATCAAGTCAGTATTCATGTCCTGCTGGTCGATCCTTCGATGCCAATGACCGAAACAGACTCCGGTAACGGGGCCGGTCCCGAACAACCGTTACCCGTCCCTGCGGGCACGCCACCGACTCCGGGGCGTCTGAAGCCCTTGATCCCGCATCGATCCGGCAGCGAGCGTCCAAAAAAAAGCGTGGGCGCAAGCTGCGATCCCACGCGGAGCGTCGACCGGTGGAGTGCCAGTCCGGCACCCGACCAAATTGTGCTCTCGGCAAATTAGAGCATCTCGCAGCTCCGCTCACTCATAAGAGTTCGCCCCAGCCCAATGCCCCGGCCCGTCTGTGGCTGGGCACCACGAGCCGCCTAATCCGCGTCGGTCGAGCCGTCACGTCGAAATCCCGCAAGCAGCATAGCGTTCTGCCCACGGACGGGGCTTCGCAGTTTCGACATTGTCGACACCGCCGTCCCACCCCAAGCGTCATCGGCGCTTCGCGCCCGCCGCCGGGAGCCAAACAACGAACGAACCCTATGAGCTCGCCCTGCGAGACACCCGCGCACCGGACACACCACCATTCCGCGGCCTGTCTGCGGCGGCCGCATTATAGGGCGACTGCATCCCCTGTCCATTCAGTATGGACAAGTTTCGCGCGATGTTTCCGCCGACGGACGACTCCCGCCACTCTCGCAGACTTCCGAGTTGTTGGTACACTCGCGGCACCCGAGCTAATGTATTGGGCCAAGGAGTCATTAATTAAAACTTGTATTTCTGGCCAATCCGCCAAACGGAGCATCAATCTCATGTGCCTTCCGCGTACGCATGGAATCAGGCGTCGAGCATTCAGCATCGTCCTCCTGACAACCTTACTCGGATGTTCGATCGAGCTGCCCTCTGACATCTCGCTGCCGGGCGATGACTTCGGCATCGAAATACCTGACGGCATCGTAGTCGTCGTCTTCCGGAACCTCGCTGTCGTGGAGGCAGTCG
>CBDUZY010000495.1:0-3021 GCA_965371825.1 uncultured bacterium | reverse complement strand
TTGTTCGGCGCCCATCGCGTTTGCTCCGGGCCCTCCTGACGACGCCCCAGTACCACAGGTTCGCCCGATCCGTTGGCTTAGTAGTCCCGCGAAGCGATACCACCGAAGGCGTTCGACACAATAAATCCAATAGGCTCTTGGAATGGATCGGCGGGATCGATCCGAATCAACGAGAAACCATAATACGTACAATAGATGAGACCGTCCGATGCGTAATCGATATCGTCCACAAGCAGCCCGCCGACCACCGGGACGCTTGTGATCTCACCGCTAACGAGGTCAACTGTGATCAGCGCGAGCTCGCCATCCACGGGATGCGCGACCGCATAAAGCACGTCACTAGGCGAGAAATCCATCCCTGCGATCAGTGCGTAATCCTCCAAGTCGATCTGCGCTAGTGGAGCAAAGGTGTCGGTTACCAGATCTATTTCGCCGAATACCGGAGCCGGATGCCCATCATACGGGCGAGTCGCGCCGTACAACGTCCCATCTGCGGAGAATGCAACTGCCTGAATCTGTATCGGGCCGTCTTCCGCTTCAAGAGTCGCGACGACGTCACACGCGCCATACTCCGTTTCCATTCTCACAATTTCGCCCGGTGCCGTTAACGGATCTACACCATACAATAATCCGGAGGCCGGTTCGACATCTATTGACGACTGCATGTCACATCCGCGCAAGGTGCTCAACGTCGTCCGCAGGTGATTGCTCGTGTTCACGTTGATTACGCTGGCCGGAGCATCATTTGCTTCCGATGTGGAGAGCAGCACGAACGTGTTGCAGCGTTCTTCCTCTTCATTACAGAGGGCGCTATCCGCACACGGCGCACTTCCCGCCACACACATACCGTCCTGACAGGTCTCTAGGCCGTCGCACCATCTACCGTCGTCGCACTCCGCTTGCGTGCTGCACTCGTCGCGGGTGGCAATCACAAAATCGAGCTGGGATTCTGCGGGAAGTCTGTAGCTCAGTATCTCGTCACCGTTCACAACGAGAAGGGTATCTTGACCAGGCACGTCCGATGGTACGATGAGGACCTGGCCGGCAATGCTCCCTGAAGGGTTATCCACAACCTCGTGATAGATCAGCGTTCCATCTGGATCATACAAGCGCACGATGGTCCGCGAGGCCCATAAAGGACGCCACATTCCCCCGGGGGGCAAGATCTGTTGAAATCCCGGCCCGTAGAGCCTTGATGTAGATATCTCCACTCGGACCGCGTTGTTTGAGGACAACGGCGGGGCGGTGAAATCGTGGTGGCCGTATGTTAGCGTCGCCACACCTTCGCACTCGTTCACTCTGCGCTCACGACCACATCCGTCGTTCATCATGAGCCCCAAGTGATCGGGGCTGATTCCAGCGATGGGCTCCCCGTTGAGGTTCCAGGCAGGGAGCTGGCTGGTTTCTTGAGCCGGGATTTCACCGATGGATAGGCGACCCTCCCAAGAAACGAGTACGATCGAGCCGTCGCTCAGGACGGCAAGGTCGACCGGACCTTCATCGATGCGAAGCCGCTCCGTGCCGTCGGCGTTTACGATAAGTCCTTCACTGCATGAGGATACAAAAAACTCCAACGTGCCGTCGCCGTCAAGATCGCGGATGTGCGCTCGATTGAGATGATCCGTGTGCCCGCCGCACGAATCAACCGAGAACAGGAGACTGCCTGCAGTATCGAAATACTGGGCAACCGGGCAGACGACCTCTCCGTCGGGGAACTCGTACGTTGAGCTGCCGTCGCGCCGCAGGACTGCAAGTGTTCCATCAATCAAGCCGTCTTGGTCCACGTCTATGAGGTAGGAGTCGATATAGCAAGTAGGACTGCCGGTCTCAGGATCTAAGCCATAGTCTATGAAGACGGAGGTGCGTATGTTTCCGCCTTCAAGATGGAAGACAAAATCGCCCGCCCGCCCATCTACGAGCAGCGTTTGGAGATTCGGGTCGCTCTCTTGAACGCCGTAGATGCCTTGGAGGTGCTCCGTATATAATAAACGGCCAATGTCTGCCCACGTCGATCGCGTGATGTCTACCGTGTTGACTTCTGCGCCTACCCTGGGAAGCGGACACTCACCTTCGCACATAGTATCGCCCGACCCGCATCCCACGCACGCCAACGGAATGGCCAACCAGGCCGGCCGCAGGAGTCGTAGAGAAAGACGACGTTCGATCGACTCGGGGGGCGCATTCATCTGGAAGCTCCTATTCGATCGTGACCGAATCGGCTGGGCCACGCGATCGACCCGTGATCGCGATCCGTTCCGCATGCCAGCAGCTGCCAATGCACGGTACGAATCGCTTCGTACACCTCATCCGGTAATGCGGCAAACCGGCGCGATTCACCCCAGGGGGGTTCATGTTCTTCTCGGGCGTCGGCATCCTCCACGCGGCTTATGGCGGGCCTGAGCCCGCCCGCCAATATCGCCGTAGGGGCGACAAACCATGGGGTCCAATCACGGCCGTGGGCCTGTGAACACCGTCTGGAACACTGCGAAGTCCCCCAGGTCGGTATCGCCATCGTGATCGAGGTTGGTCGCGTCGCACTCGATGGGGAACATGACGTCGGGCCCGTTAAGGCAGTCGGCGAACTCGGCGAGGTCGTCCAGATCCACATCTCGGTCGTGGTCGAGGTCGCCGCGTGGATAGCCCTTGATCCCGAGACTGTGAGCATCGCCTCCCGCGGCCGCTACGAAATCGGTGTTTGGCGCAGGAACATCGCATTGGCCTGCGTAATTCCTTCCCCACGCCACGATCGAGCCGTCGGACTTCAGGCCAAGACTGTGCATCCAGCCCGCCGCGAGCGCCACGAAGTCCGTGTTCGGCGCCGGCACGTCGCATTGGCCGTAGTCATTCCATCCCCACGCCACGATCGAGCCGTCGGACTTCAAGCCGAGACTGTGCAGGGCGCCCGCCGCGAGCGCGGCGAAGTCCGTGTTCGGCGCCGGCACGTCGCATTGTCCATAGGTGTTCCATCCCCACGCCACGATCGAGCCGTCGGCTTTAAGGCCGAGGCTGTGCCAGCCGCCC
>CBDUZY010000494.1:0-3024 GCA_965371825.1 uncultured bacterium | reverse complement strand
CGACGAATCCGATGCGCCCTGGAATCTGACGCTGCACGTGCAAGCGAAGGCCGATAGTTCGCTCATCGTGGATGCCGAGGACTTGCCGAGCACGCAGGGGGAAACACCGGCTATCTTGCAGCGTCCGTTCGACGGCGCATTGGAGGGACTACGTGCCGACGTCGCTATGGCGGCGCGACACTTTCCGCCGCTGGCGCGGTGTGCCGAGCGGGACGGGCCGCTTGCGTGCGAGCTGAACTTGACGGAGGCCTATTCCTTTCTTCGGGACGCGGCGCCCATTCTGGAGCTCGAGGGATTCGGCATTTGGTTGCCGAAGTGGTGGCGTGAGGACCGTCCCCGCCCGCGGATGTGGCTGGATGTCAGGCCCGCCTCCGGCGGATCGAGCCCCGGCGAGGCTTCGATGCGTCTCGACTCCCTGGTCGATTACGACTGGCGCGTCGCCGTGGGTGACGATGATCTGTCACTAGACGAGATCAGCCGATTGGCGGCGGCGAAGGAGCCTCTGGTGCGCGTGCGTGGTCGGTGGACCGAGGTGCAGCCGTCGGACATGGGGGCGGCGGTATCGTTTTTGGCGCGAAAGCGCTCCGGAAAGATGACGCTGTTCGAGGCGTTACGCCAGTGCTACGCAGCCGACGACCTCGACACCGGCTTGTCCGTGGCAGGTCTGCGTTCTCACGGTTGGATCGATACATTCCTAAACGCGACCGATGTCAACGCCCGCATCGAAGAGCTGGATCCGCCTCGGGGATTCGTCGGAACACTGCGTCCTTACCAGTTGCGTGGCCTGGAGTGGCTTGACTTTCTCGCCAAGTTGGGGCTGGGAGCGTGCCTGGCCGACGACATGGGACTCGGTAAGACCATTCAGCTCATCGCCCAATGGCTCCACGAGCGAGAGGCGGGCGAACCGCCGGGACCGACTCTGCTGGTCGTACCGATGTCGCTGGTGGGCAACTGGCAGCGAGAGATTCAGCGTTTCGGGCCGTCGCTCGCCGTGATGGTCCACCACGGGCTCGAAAGACTCTCCGGTCGTCAGTTCGTCGAAGAGGTCGCCAGGCACGACATTGTGATCAGTACGTACGCCCTGACACATCGCGACTTCGACCACTTGGTCGCCGTGGACTGGCACCGCGTCGCCCTGGACGAGGCTCAGAACATAAAGAACCCGGCGGCAAAGCAGTCCGTGGCGCTCCGAACGCTTCGGGCAGTCCACCGCGTTGCCCTTACCGGTACACCGGTCGAGAACCGCTTGAGCGAGCTGTGGTCAATCCTCGACTTCCTCAACGACGGATACCTGGGATCCGCGACGGAGTTCCGGCGGCGGTTTGCGGTCCCCATCGAGCGACACCATGATGCCGGTCGAGCATCGCGCCTGCGTCAGTTGATTCGTCCGTTTATCCTACGCCGCTTGAAGAGCGATCCGACCATCCTGGTCGATCTTCCCGAGAAGATGGAGATGAAGGTCTTCTGCAACCTGACGCGCGAGCAGGCGGCGCTATACGAGGCGGTTCTCGGCGAAATGCTCGGTCAGATCGACCGGTCCGACGGCATCCAGCGGCGGGGTATGGTCCTCGCGACGCTCGTCAAGTTGAAACAGGTGTGCAACCACCCGGCCCATTTCCTCTCGGACGGATCCGAGCTGCCGAAACGAAGCGGCAAGTGCGAACGCCTGACCGACATGATCGAGGAGGTAATAGCAGAGGGTGATCGAGCGCTGGTCTTCACTCAGTACCGCCAGATGGGAGAGCTGCTCAAGAAGCTTCTGGAGACGTCGTTCGATCTAACCGTACCCTTCTTCCATGGCGGAACCACGCGGCGAAACCGCGACGCGATGGTCGATCAGTTCCAGGGCGACGACGACGTTCCGGTCTTCATCCTGTCGCTAAAAGCCGGCGGGTTTGGGCTTAACCTCACTGCCGCGAGCCACGTGTTTCACTTCGACCGCTGGTGGAACCCGGCCGTGGAGGACCAAGCCACCGATCGCGCCCACCGAATCGGGCAGGACCGGAAGGTTCAGGTCCACAAGTTCGTTTGCGTGGGCACCCTCGAGGAGCGGATCGACGCTCTCCTCGATCGGAAGCGGAACCTTGCGGACAACATAATCGGAACCGGTGAATCCTGGCTTACCGAGCTGTCCACCGACGCCTTGCGCGATCTCTTCGCACTGTCGGACGACGCGGTCGCCGAGGACTGAGGGAGACTGAGAACCGCAAGCCGGAGGCCCCGGAGCAGGTCCGGCTCGCAGACAACGGATGTTGACAGATGGCTGATCAGAATTCGAGTTTGCCGGGCGATCAAGCCGCTGACCAGGTTCCGCCCTCCCTCAAGATCGTCCCTACGATCTACCCTACCTCACCGCCGATCGAGGATGTTCTCGACCGTTTCTGGGACACCGGTCCTGAGTTCGACGACGTCGAGGTGAAGATCGATCCGCCCGGCCGGCCGCTTATTCTCCTCGAGCGCCTGGGCCCCTCGCCGTTTGCGCGGGGTGGCTTTCCACTGATCGGGTTCCTGGCCACCACCTACGACAAGGTTGGACGCTACGCCCTCGAACGCCGATAGAACGGCGTTGTAGGGCGGATGCGGCAGCCGGCGGATCCGGAGACCGCCGTCTCGCACTTGACGAAAACAGCGTCTCCACGTACAAGCACGCCTTGCCCAGCCGACGTAGCTCAACGGTAGAGCACGGCTTTCGTAAAGCCGAGGTTGTGGGTTCGAATCCCACCGTCGGCTTCGACGTAAGTAGCTGAATCGCAATAGATTGCGTTACCCGCCAGCGTGGCGGAGCGGCTGTAACCCAGTACCGGAAGCGTATCATCTGATACGTTTCGCAGCTTGGGAGGCCGTTCCGATGGCGCGAAACCCGATTCCGAAGTACAGACGGCAAAAAAACAAGAGCGGCGATCGTGCGTTCGTTGAGCTGGGCGGCGTGCGCCGGTATCTCGGTGCGTACAACTCAGCCGAGAGCCGTGCGACCTACGCTCGGACGCTCACCGAATGGGAAGCGAACGGGCGGCAGCTTCCGTC
>CBDUZY010000493.1:0-3034 GCA_965371825.1 uncultured bacterium | reverse complement strand
CGAAGGACGCAGGGGACAGTGAGGCGAGCTTGATGGCGTATGCGCCTTTGGTCACCACGCGCTCCCCTTCGGCCACCCCGCCCTTAACCTCAACAAAACCGTTGTCGCGAACGCCGACCTCAAGCTCGCGTCGCTGGAAGTTCTCCCCGTCAATCAGCACGTAGGCTGTCGGACGTCCGTTGTCCTTGACGATGGCCTTCTCCGGTAAGGCCACGACGCTTGTGGAGGTCCGAGTTTCCAGGTAGACGTTGGCAAACATCCCCGCACGGAACAGACCCTCGGGGTTCGGCATCTCATACACTACGGAAAGGGTCCGCGTCTCTGGGTCGACGATGCTGGCGATGTTCACCAGCCGTCCGCCGCCCCCATTGAGGATGTCAAAGCTCCGGTTCGGGTATGCAGGCAGAGTCATCGTGGCGCCGGGGTTTTCGGCAAGTTCGACAAGGTCGAACTCCGATATGTCCGCCTCTACCCACACGCGCTCAACGTTGACAATCCGGAACAGTTCCGCCTGGGCATCCAGGTGCTCGCCTTCGATATGGCGAACGGACACAATCTCACCCGCGATCGGCGCCACAAGAGGCATCTGATACACTCCAGTGTTTGGTCCCGCTTCGTCTTCGGAGGGAGTTGCCTTCGAGCGCAGGTCAACAAGTCGTTCGCGGGCGTGTTCGTACGAGCGTTTCATGGCCTTTGCTGCTTCGTGCTCCGCCTCGGCGAGGCGGAGGGTCTGGTTGGCTTCATCGTACTGCTGGTCCGTGCCAACACCCTTCTCGCGAAGCTGGATCGCGCGGTCCATAGCGCGCCGGGCAAACTCGAGCCGCGCCTCTGATTGAATGAGGGAGCGGTCGACCTCCAGTGCCTTTGTGTCGAGGTCAAGTTCGCGCAGCGCTAGTTCTGTTTCGAGCGACTGAACCTGCGCCCGGTTGGCGCTTAGCTGGACAATCTCCGTGGCTGGCAGTTGCGGTTCGATCATGGCAAGTGTCTGGCCAGCCTCCACGTAGTCGCCGATCCGAGGCAGCCTGCCGCCAGAGGGGCGCAGCAGTCGACCGGCGAAGGGTGGACTGACGACGGCCGAAGCACCCTGCGGTGCTACGATCCGGCCGGGGAGAGGGAGGCGATGCACAAGTGTTCGCATGGAAACGGGTTCATAGAGCGTGCCGATTCTCCACTGCTGCTCCAGCAGGAATTGGACTACATCAGGCGGATCGGGCTCCGCAGATGCCTCGGCCGCATGGAATGCGGCATCTTCGTTGGCATGGACGATCAGCTCACCAACGTCGATGGTGTCTTGCACCTGTGGGCTATTAACGACTAGCCGAAGGCGGTACGTCCCCGGTGCACCAGCATCCCATTCCGGCACGAATAACCCGTCGCGTTTGGGCGCGTCTAGGGTCACGTCTTGCTTCGTCCCATCCGGTCGGACCAAATGGAATTTCAACGAACCGGACCGGACCGGTTCCCCCGTGGCCAGGACTGTGACATGTGCAAGGAACTTCGCGTGCATCCCCTTTGCGAGATGCGGATACTCCATGAAAAGCTGGACCTTTGATGTGAACAGCGTCACACTGATCGGGTCCGGGCCTTCACCCTCTCCGTGTCCATGATCGCCTCCGTGTGTGTCAGCGCTCCCGGCCTCATGGTCGCCGCCTCCATAGCTCGCCCGCTCGCATCCTGCGACCGCGAAGAGCGCTATCGTGGCGGGAAACACAAACAACTTTGTGGTGAATCGCATGGCATAACTCGCTTGTTTCTTCTCTGAATCTTCTTGGTTACGAACGTCGTCGCCCTGCACGCCGCGCATAGGCGCGGACAATCAAGGTGAGCTACAATGTGAATTAGGGTAAATCAGAGCAGGAGAGCGTGGCTGGTCAGCAGAATGCCCGTGACCAGGCCGCGAGCACGCGGGACGTTTGCCAACGTCCGTTGGCTCTCGACAGGGGGACGGCCATCTTCCATCACACAACTGTTGATGGTGAGAGTACGTAGTGCGGCCCCGATGCCGGCAGCGACTGCGGCGTCGGCCGAGAAGGTCCGGGCGCCCGGCAACGCTTCCGGGATATCCAGCACGATCAGAATCGACGCGTCTTCGTCCTCGGCAGGATCGACCGGCAAACCATCGTGATCGTGCTTTTGGTGTTGATGCTCCGAGCTCTCCCGGAAGTCGTCCAGATCGCAGAGCGTCACCGTGTGGCCGTGGGTGTCATGACCGTGGTGATCGTGGATCAGAAGCGCCTGGGCGGTAAGAGGACTCAAAACGAGTGCGGGTAGCACGACCAGCGTGACCATAAGCCGCCCACAGTGTTTGGCATGACGAATCAGAATGTAGCGAGAACCCACGCTCATAATCGAACCACTCGGTCTCCCCACGACCGCCGGGGAACTTCCCTGCGAATTCGTCAGTTTATCGATGCAGGGCCGGCCGAACAAGTAACACCGCCGTCACAATCAGAACGTGCCAGGCCGCCCAACGCCCGGTAGTCGGCGGCACCGAATGAGTCGCGCGGAGTTCAAGACGACAGCCCCCGACCCGACGTTGTGCGCGATTGCAGCCATGATTGGAGAGAGCACGCCCATGCTGGCGAGGGCGATGCCGTCGTACAGCACCGCAAGACCGACAAGTTCTCTCCGATTCGTCGCTTCGTGACTCGTCCAAGCCGGATCAGCGCCGGCGCCAACGCAACAGAAGCCTGAAACCGGGACGAAGTCACTTCGCCCGCCAGACGGGAGAATCAGCAGGGGACCGGATCCGTCCGATAATGGAGGTGCAGCCCTCGCCTACAGGTCTCCCGGGTTACCTCCACAGGGGCTGGCGGGATCCCCGCGGGCTGGCGCGTGGCGTCAGACAGCCCTGCCCGCGCGCCAGCACAGCAGCTGGGTCATACTGCCGAAGCAATCGGTGTACACTTTCTCCGATTCGCCGCGCTGCGATTTCGGGTGAACGAGACCTGCGCCAGCCCGGAGTTACGACCATCGATGCGGAGAGATCGCGTCTGGCGACGCCCTCTTGCCCTCGTCCGACGCAGCCCTTGCC
>CBDUZY010000492.1:0-3036 GCA_965371825.1 uncultured bacterium | reverse complement strand
TCCGGTTCGGTGTCGATCAGAAGGAACTCGCAGATGCCCTTTACCTTGATTCCCAGGCCGGCTTTGAACTCGACGGAGATCCAGGGCGTGTACTTGCCCTTGGTCAGCTCGATTCGTTCGCCACAGATATCGAGCGTCGCCCGGCCAGGCCCGGTTATCGTCACCTGGAACGGACACCGCATCGGTTCACTGGAGTTGCGTATGCTGTCCGGCGGTCCGAGCAAGTGTGACCGAATCGTGTCACCCTTTCGCTCGACGCGGATCTGTTCGCCGCCTATGTGTTCCTCTTCGACGTTCGGTCGCGTTGAATAGTACGAGAACGTTCCCTGAGTCCCGCGCAGGTCGGGCACGCACATGGCTGAGAGCAACACGCCGTGGAAGCCCTCCGGCGGGAAGGTAATGGGCACGCGGATGATGTTGCTGAAGATCCCATGTTTGCCGAGCACGTTCCAGAAGGGCACGCCTTTGCGAAGCAGACGCGTATCGGGTTTGCCCAGCGGAATGTGATACGGGCCGATCTTCCAGATCTTCCGAGGCGGCTGAATGTTTACTGAAGATAGCAACGGCAAGTAGCTGCGTTTGTCGCGCGTCAGGAAATCGAAGACGTTGTGCTTGCCCGGGTTGCTACACGTGAGGAACGTCGACCATGCCACCGGCGAAAGTGGCGGGGCGGTGGTGGCTAGGCGAGTGAACGTTCCCCGCTCCCGGAGGCTCGACAGGTTGGGCATCTTGCCCTCGGCCATGAACTTCTCTGCCAGGGTCGGCTCCATTCCGTCCAGCCCGAGGATGACGAATCGCTTGACGCGCGCCCGGGCATGGGCTCGCCGACCGCGAATCGATCGGAGCAGCCATCTCAGGGGCCAAAGGAAGATGGCCGCGAGGCCCGAGAAAAACGCTATCATGAAGGCGAACAGCGTCGTCCCAACGGCGAATCCGGCCCCAGGTCCGATATATGCGTGGGCGTGGTCTTGCAGAGCGAGCAGGGCAACGCCGGCCAGCAAGACAACTCTTAGATTGCGGGGTACTCGTAGCACTTGTTCGGTGCGTCCTTATTTAGAGGGCGATCGGGGCAACGTCGGCCCGGCCTACCCAGGGCTATCGGATCATATCGATGCTACGCCCGCCGGAGTGCACAGGCTCAAACGTTGCGCTGTTCTAACGAGCCAGTGTATGTGGGCCGATTGGCGTCTTCAAGGTTTTGAGACTTCAATTCCAAGACGCGCGGTAAAGCAGTCCACCGGTGGTTCTAGTGCCGTTTCCAAGAAGGTAGTGTCGGTTTCGCTGGTCATGGTAGCGGCCAGCGTCCTCGCAGACCGTGTTCCCGGGCAAGAGGTACTGCGCCCGACGGCCGGTGGGGACGCCGGCCCGCTACACGAGCCTCGCCGGATAGGCTGCAATCGGTGAACTGGCCGGTCGACTTTCGTCTGCTAGAATGGTGGTCGCTTCGCCATCGACCGGGCTGCCGCCGGGGGCGCTGGTATCGTACGGGCGGCGGTCCTCGTGCCAACGAGTTACCGGACTGTTACGGGAGGAATCTGTATGGCCGTTTGGTTGGTCGTCATCGCGGTTGCCTTGGGACCGGGACAAAGCGTGTCAAGCCCCACACGGACTGACTCCGGATCGTCGGTGACACAATCCGACACCATCGCATCGCGATACCGCGAGCAGGCGGAGCGGATCATCACCGCGACCCGCGCCGGAAACGACGCATACCGAAAGCTGGAGGAGCTTTGCATCGACATAGGCCACCGCATGGTGGGCACGCCGGCGTTGTTCGAAGCGACCCAGTGGGCGATGGCGACGATGGTCAAGGACGGCCAGGAGATGGTCCGGCAGCAGAAGGTCATGGTGCCGCGCTGGGTGCGCGGCGACGAATGGGCGGCACTGATTACTCCGCGCCTCGAGCCGTTTGCCATGTTGGGCTTGGGTGGTTCGGTTGGTACCGGGTCCGACCCCATTACGGGCCGCGTCGTCGTGGTCAAGGACAGGGAGGAACTCGACCGAGTGGGCGACGTGCTGAAGGGCAAGATCGTTCTGTTCAATGTCCCAATGCCGAAATACGACCCCCAGACCGGGTCGGGATACGGAACTGCGGCGTCCTATCGCGTCAACGGTGCCAGCTGGGCCTCGCCTTACGGAGCGATTGCTGTGTTGGTGCGGTCCCCAACGGCACGGAGTCTGCGCACCGCACATACGGGCGTCATGACCTACAACCCCAACGTCCCCAAGATCCCAGCCGCGGCGATCTCCATCGAGGACGCCGAGTTGCTCGCCAGCCTGCAGTCTCGCGGGATCGTGCCGACCGTCAGGCTCAAGATGGAGTCGGGCACCGACGAGCGGCCATCTACATGCGCGAACGTAATCGGCGAGCTTCGTGGAACGACGCTGCCGGATGAGATCGTCGTGATCGGCGGGCACATCGACTCGTGGGACGTGGGGCAGGGGGCTCACGACGACGGCGGCGGTTGCGTGATAGCCATGGAGGCGATCAACGTTCTGCGCAAGCTCAACATGATCCCCAGGCGTACTATCCGCGTCGTGCTCTGGACCGCCGAAGAGGTGGGTCTGCACGGGGGCAAGGCGTACGCGTCTCAAAACGCAAAGGAACTGAGCAAGCACGTCGTCGCCATCGAGTCGGACAGCGGTGTGTTCCAGCCGACCGGATACGGCGTCGAATGTGCCGATCCACTACGCGAAAGCAAGGCCGCCGCCCAGATGCGGGACATCCTCAGCCTGGTCACTTCGATCGGACCGATGGAAGTGCGGACCGGCCACTCCGGTCCGGACGTGAGCCCAATGCGCGACGCAGGCGTCGTGCTCATGGGGCAACGCGTCGAGGGGTCCAGGTACTTCGACTACCACCATTCGATGGCTGACACCATCGACAAGGTCGACAAGGAGGATCTGACCAGCAACGTAGCCCTCCTCGCCACCGTCGCCTACATCATCGCCGACATGCCCGAACGAATCGGCGAATGACGAAGGGCGAAGGCGGAATGCGGAATTCTGATCCATACCGCGACTGTCAAGGAGCGG
>CBDUZY010000491.1:0-3038 GCA_965371825.1 uncultured bacterium | reverse complement strand
CGTCGAGTCCGCCTTGATCGCCATGGACGACTGCGGCGTGGACAAGCTCGACGCGATGTACGTTGGGAGCATGAGCCCCGGGATGTTCACGGCACAGGAGCACATCGGATCGCTGCTTGCGGACTATTTGGGCCAGTCGAGCATTCCAGCCACGCGCGTGGAGTCGGCCTGCGCCTCGGGTGGGCTCGCTTTTCGGGCGGCCTACATGGACGTTGCCAGCGGGATGAGCGACATCGTCCTGGCGGGCGGTGTCGAGAAAATGACCGACATCAGCGGCGGTGATGCCACGCATGCCCTCGCGACCGCGGCGGACATGCAGTGGGAGGGTTTGAGCGGTGTCACCTTCCCCGGGTTGTACGCCATGCTGGCTGTCGCCCACATGGACAAGTACGGAACGACTCGCGAGCAGTTGGCGGCCGTTGCGGTGAAGAACCATCACAACGGAAGCAGGAACCCGCGGGCCCAGTTCCCGATGGAGATCACGATCGAAGGCGTGATCGACTCCGTCAAGGTTGCCGATCCGCTCAACATCCTCGACTGCTCGCCGATCACGGACGGTGCGGCCGCGGTGATCCTGGTTCCGGCTGATCGGGTCAAGGAGTTCATCGGTAAGAAACCCGGCGCGAAGGTGATCGGAAGCGGGCACGCGACGGACACGATTGCTTTGCACGACCGGGAGGATCTCACCACGCTGGAGGCTGTCACGATGGCGGCTGACCGGGCGTACAAGATGGCCGGTAAGGGTCCCAAGGACATCGACTTCGCCGAAGTACACGACTGTTTCACCATCGCGGAGATCATCGCCACCGAGTGCCTCGGCTTCTTCGAGCGGGGTAAAGGTGGACCGGCGGTCGAGAGCGGCGAGACCGCCGTTGACGGGCGCATCCCGGTTAACCCGAGTGGCGGGCTCAAGTCCAAGGGACATCCGGTCGGGGCGACCGGTATCGCTCAGATTGTCGAGATCACCGAACAGCTTCGCGGAGAGTCCGGCGACCGGCAGGTCAAGAATGCTCGCGTGGGACTGGCGCAGAACATGGGCGGCAGCGGCGGAAGCTCCGTCGTTCACATACTGGAGGTGATTTAGATGCTACCGTCTAGGGCATGGCGAGCATATCCGCAGAGGTACCGGATGGAGGCGGGGCGTTGCACGAAGTGTGGGAAGACCTTCTTTCCGCCGCGACTCGTGTGCAGCAAGTGCCATGGTCGTGACTTCGAGACGTTCAACATGAAGCTCACGGGCAAGGTCCTCACTTACACGATCATCCGGACTCCGGGCGACGAGTATTACGGCGAGGCGCCCTTCGCGGTGGGCATCCTTCAGATGGAAGACGGCCCGCGCCTGACGACCCAGATCGTCGATGTGCCGTTCGAGCAGCTCAAGATCGGGTTGCCGCTGCGGTTGCAGTTCCGGCGGATCGTGTCGGATGGGGAGGCCGGCACCATCAATTACGGACACAAAGCCGTTCCGGTCGGGTAGTAATCGGTGCGATGTCCCCGCGCTCGCGCCTTCCCGTTGTGTCTGATTAGCGTCTAACATCGCGCGGGCGCGCTAGCTTGCGGTTTTTTCGGAGGTCGCGATGAGCCACGGCAGCGTACGCTTCACAAGGGAAGGCGCCGTGGCCCGCGTCGCCTTGAATCGCCCCGAGGTTCGCAACGCCTTCAACGACGAAATGATCGAGGATCTGCTCGAGGTCTTCGCGGAGATCCGCGATGACCGTGGACTTCGCGCGGTCGTGCTGACCGGTGAAGGACGCGTCTTCTGCGCCGGGGCCGATGTCCACTGGATGAAACGCGTCGTCGACTACTCGTACGAGAAAAACTACGAGGATTCCCTAACCCTCGCCCGGATGCTCCGGGAAGTCTTCACCTGTCCCAAGCCGGTTGTCGGTTGCATCAGCGGAGCGGCGATCGGCGGTGGAACGGGATTGGTGGCGGTCTGTGACATTGCCGTCGCTGCCGATGATACGGTTTTTGCGTTCACGGAGACGAGGCTGGGACTGTCTCCGGCGACGATTTCACCTTACCTGCTGAAACGCATGGGTGAGAGGAACGTGCGCGAGTACTTCCTGACCGGCGAACGGTTCACGGCCGCCCGGGCCGCGGCGATGGGCCTGGTCAATGCCGTTGTGCGACCGAAGGAACTCGACGCGGCCGTCGACGAGAAGGTCGGCATGATTCTAAAGAACGGCCCGGAAGCTCTGGCTGTTTCAAAGGACCTTATACGCGAAATCGCTCAGCGCACTTTGGAAGACAACGGCCCGTACACCGCCGAGGTGATCGCCAGAATGCGCGTCAGCGAGGAAGGCCAGGAGGGAATGAACGCCTTTCTCGAGAAGCGAAAGCCGCGATGGCTCACGGACGTGGACGAGTCTTCGGCGCGGTGAAGGCGTGTCGATAGAGATGTGGCACGGGTCTGTAACCCGTGTCTTGCACCGGTTGAAAGCCGGTGCCACAGGAACCGGCGCTAAGTCGAACGTTGCGGGAGCCGTTTACACCCTATGTTCAAGCGTATTCTGATCGCCAACCGGGGTGAGATCGCACTTCGTGTAATCCGGGCCTGCAAAGCGCTCGAGGTCGAGTCTGTTGCGGTCTTCTCGGAGGCGGATGCCGAGTCGCCGCATCTTCGCGAGGCAAACGCGACGGTCTGCATCGGACCGTCCAAGAGCGCCGAGAGTTACCTCAACATGGAGGCGATCATCCAGGCCGCCGAGCAAACCGACTGCTGCGCCGTCCATCCGGGATACGGTTTCCTGTCCGAAAACGCCCTTTTTGCCGAGCTGTGCGGGCAGGCCAAGATGACCTTCATCGGCCCACCGGCTGCCGCGATTCGAGCGATGGGCGATAAGGCCACGGCGCGCGAGACGATGAGGGAAGCGGGTCTGCCGGTGATTCCCGGTTCGCGCGGAACGCTGTCGGGGCTGGATCAAGGACTGAAGCTCGCCAAGCAGATTGGGTTCCCGGTACTGCTAAAAGCCACCGCGGGCGGCGGCGGTCGGGGAATGCGGCGGGTCGACAAGGCGAACGAGTTCGAGCAGAAA
>CBDUZY010000490.1:0-3051 GCA_965371825.1 uncultured bacterium | reverse complement strand
CAGGCGCTGCTCGCGGAGGCAAGAGCACTGGCGGGCAAGCCGCCTGTGGCACCCGGCGCGCCGGGATCAGCGACACCCGGTGCCAGCGACGATCTGAGCCGCGACCGTGAGGGAGCGGTGGCCGAGGGGACGAAGTCTGATCCGAGCCGCGACCCTCAGATACCGAGCCGCGACCGTGAGGGAGCGGTCCTATCGTTACCCAACGCACTCGCCGCTATCCAGCGCCGTGTGAACGACGCCGTCATTCCGTTACGCGTGCGAGGCGAGCTGCGCGGGATCATCGCCGACCTGCAAAAGACGGTAAAAGAGCAGCAGAAGCAGGCCGCCGGTGAGAGCGGCGAGGCCGTCAGGGACGCCGTGGCTGCGTTGCTGAAATCGGCTGAGATTGTCGGCGGTGTGACGATCGTCGTCGGCGAGGTTCCGCCGGCCAAACCCGAAGCTCTTCGCGGCGCGATCGACTGGGTCCGCAACAAGACCGAAGCCTCCGCCTGTCTGCTGGCGACGGTAAGTGACGGCAAGGTGACACTGATCGCGGGTATGAGCAAGGACATCGTGAAAAAGGGCGTCAAATCCGGCGACCTTATCAAGGAGATCTGCCCGATGGTGGGCGGCAGGGGCGGCGGCAGGCCTGACATGGCCCAAGGCGGCGGCAACGATTGCGCCAAGCTGGCCGAGGCCCTCGATCGCGCTAAGGCCTGGATCGCGCAACATCTTGCGTGATATCCGGCCGCCTGGGATCGCGGCAAAAACGATGGCGTCGAATTATTACGCCCAACGACTCTCCGCCGAGCGGCTTCGCAAGTGCTACGAGATCGCCCCATCGCGCGTACGGCGATACCTCGACGCGGAGCTTGACTACGTGATGAGCCGGATCCGCCCGGACGATATCGTTCTCGAACTCGGTTGCGGTTACGGGCGGATCTTCGAGCGACTGGCGTGCAAGGCCGGCACCGTTATAGGAATAGACAACGCCTTCGCCAGTCTCGAGCTCGGCCGGCGAATGCTCGAGGGATTCCCGAACGTCCGATTCGTGCAGATGGACGCCGCGACCCTTGCATTTCAAGACCGTGTCTTCGATGTTGTCGTCTGCATACAGAACGGTGTTTCGGCGTTCAAGGTGGATCGGCGCAAGCTCGTCGAGGAGAGCGTTCGCGTCACGCGCAAGAGCGGTCGGGTACTGTTGTCGAGCTATTCACCGCGCTTCTGGAGCGACCGCCTCGAGTGGTTCCGCTTGCAGTCCGAGCACGGGCTCCTCGGCGAGATCGACGAGCAGGCCACCGGTGACGGTGTGATTGTCTGCAAGGACGGGTTCAAAGCGACGACCGTCGGCCCGGACGAGTTCCTGCTCCTGACCGCCGACCTTGATGTTCACATACGCATCGAAGAGGTCGACGAGTCGAGCGTCTTCTGCGAGATAACGGTGTAAGGTCGTGCGCGGCGTGATCGTCGGGCACTAGGTCGGTGTGTGGTGATCGATGGCGTTTTCGATCGCCCGGCGGATCTCGGCGTGGACCAGGTTCGCCTTGGCGATAGTCCGCCAGTGATGGGGTGGCTCGTCGTCACGCGACGTGACGTATGTGATCGTGCCCAGCCCGGTCAGCTTCTCGACCCCGAGCGTGTGCAAATACGTGTTTCGGACATCGATCAGCCGGCAGGACGAGATGCGCGGAGCACGGACGCCATGTATGTCGATGAGACGGCGGCTTGTCAGCACGTACCACGTCGGCATCCAGCGAAACACAACGGCGACACCCAACCGCCCAAGTCCGATCAGAAACACAACCTGCGCGGTCGCCGTCAGCGAGAGTCCGGGAAGCGGAGTGGCGAGGACCGTCAGCGTTATCGCCAGTACCATAGTAATCACTAACCAAGCCGCCGAGTCGAACACCGGACGCCACATGGACGGCTTGATCGCCAGGACGATAACTTCGCCGCCGTCGGTTATGCCGCCGGGAAGCGTACCCCAGCGCGCGGCTGCCTCCGACGCCCGTGAAGACGCTTCCGAGGCGGCTGCGGCCAGGCTTGCCGCGGGTCCATTGGCCGGTGGTGCGAGGATCATGTCCTCCGTCTTATCGGCCACGGGCGTTTCGCGGTTTCGTTGTTCCGGTAAACCCATGAGTCACGAACCCGTTACTTGATGGCGACCGGTTGCGACGAGACGTTGGCTAACATGCGCTCGAGGGCGATAACTGCGAGCCTCTTGGTCTGGGGATCGACCTTTATGCGATTCACGATCCGCCCGGCGGCGAGCTCGTCCAGCGACCACAGCAAGTGCCTCGGGTCGATGCGGTACATCGTCGTGCACAGACACTGGATGTCCGCCAGCGAGCGGATCGACTTGTCGGAATGCTCCATGATGACCCGGTTGACCAGGTGGATCTCCGTGCCGATCGCCCATCGCGACCCGGCCGGTGCCTCACGAACGGCACGTATGATGAATTCGGTGCTGCCGGCCAGGTCGGACTTCTGCACGACCTCCCACGAGCACTCGGGGTGGACGAGGATCTTGCACTCCGGATCGCTGCGGCGGATCTCGTCACATTGAGCCGTGGTGAACAAACCGTGAACGCTGCAATGCCCCTTCCACAGCAGGACCTTCGCGTCGCGAACTTGCTTCGGCGTCAAGCCGCCGCGCATTACTGACGGATCGTAGACGACCATCTTGTCGAGCGGGATCCCCATCGCGTAGGCCGTGTTGCGACCGAGGTGCTGATCGGGAAGGAAGATCACCCGCTCGCCCTGGCCGAAAGCCCACTCGAGAACTTTGGCTGCGTTGCTGCTCGTGCAACAGGCTCCGCCGTGCTCGCCGCAAAAGGCCTTGATCGTAGCCGCGGAGTTGACGTAGGTGATCGGGATGGCGCCGGCCCCGCACTCGTCGACGACGTAATCCCATGCCTCCTCGACCTGGTCGAGATCAGCCATGTCGGCCATGCTACACCCGGCGGACAGGTCGGGGAGGATCACGGCGACGTCGTCGCCTGTGAGCATGTCCGCCGACTCAGCCATGAAGTGTACGCCGCAGAAGACGATGAACTCGACGTCCTTCTGCTT
>CBDUZY010000489.1:0-3053 GCA_965371825.1 uncultured bacterium | reverse complement strand
AAAGCCGACGAAGAACCGCCGAAAGGCTGGATACTTCATAGCGCTGTCATACTAGGGCGGGGCTGACCTGCAAAGCAGCATGGGCCGCGTCCAAGATCGAGGGTGAAACTCTGGATGTGATTGGAGCTGGTGCACTCGGCACGGCAATTCTCCACGGTATAGCCCCACATCTGGGGCGCGGTACGGAGGTTCGCATCTACGACCATAACGTCGTCATGCCGGAGAACCTGGTCTTCCAGGCTTATGAAGCCGAGGACGTTGGCGCGCTGAAGGCTGAGGCTTCGGCTGCGAAGCTCAGCGCGGATTGCGACGGCGAAGTCAGAATCTCGCCCTTTCCGATCCGTTACGAAGAACGTCCGGTGGGCCTTCGCCCACCTTCGGTGAGCATTTGTTGCGGCGACAGCTTCCAGATTCGCAAGCACGCAAGTGACTGCTCCTTGCATGATGGGCGCGAAGGTCGATTAGAACATGCCGTGTTCCACGACTCTGTGTGATACTACGGTGCGAGGATCACCGAGTCTGTTGGCATTCTTCTGAATCGTGCACTCGACGATGTCCCAGCGGGCTGGCGCCCGATCCTCCTGCCATTCCGGAGGCGGCCCGGTCAGGTTCTCCTCGACAGCCTTCGCACATGCGTGAGTCGCCGGTCCCGACGCGCCCGCGACGACCGCCCAGATCCGGCCCGATGGCTGCCGTTGCGTTAAGACAATTCCGTGGGATGTCGTCAACTCCGCGCCCTTCGGGCTACGATGGACGGGAAATAGCTTGTCCGCGATCTGGAGGGCACCCCACGCGCGGCCGGCTTTAATGTCCCCGGCCAGTTTCTTATCAAGCCCGGCTATGTCCTCTGCGTCGGCGCGGAACGCGCTGGGGTGCGGACGCGATGCTTTCGGCGACCAGATGAATCGGAGTGGACTGCCTGGTTCGGACTCATTGCTGAACGCGCTTTGCCCGAGCATGTCAGCGAGCATGAACTCGGCAGCATAGCATGCGCGGGGAGAGCCGAGGCAGATCACGGAAGGACCAGCGCCATCAAGGAACGGAGGGCGACAAGGCAACTCCTCGCCAAACCGCAGGTCCTGAAACTCAACGCCTGTTCCGAGCTTGAGTTTCTCCATGGCCCTGAAGAGCCGAGTCATGGCGCGGACATCCCACAGGTTCAGTTCGTTACGCTTCTCTGGGTCACGGGGGTACGCGCCCAAGGTTATCGTCACGCGTCCACACTCCGCGATCGATCGGAGCAGCGCCGGTCTCTCGAAGATTGGCTTGTCCCCCAGCCCCTCTCCATGTTGTGTGAGAAAAGCGTCAAGAGCCATCAACTGTCTTAATGAGAGGGCCACGTCCTTCTGCCTGTCGAGCCCGTCATCAACCAGCTGGACGAGGTCCTTGAGCTTCCGCCGGTCGATCTTGCTCATAGGTGTGTTGTCGCACAGCTTCTCAATCCGCCGCTCCAGTTCCAGATAGCTGATCTTCGTATTGGCCAGCAGGCGCTTCAGGGCAGCGGCTGGGTGAAAACGGAGGTCGTCCCAGTTGTCAATCTCGGGTCTAATCGCGTCTAACATTGGCAGTTTCGCTCCAATACGGTGTTGCTGTATGGCACGTAACTGTCAGTACCATAACCAAAACGGTCGCTAGTGTCAATACGTTTCCTACAATAATTCGCATTCTATCCTTGTATTATGAGCGATTATCGGATACGCTGGATCTAGCTGGGGGCATGATGCCAATTCCGGATAATTGGCATAATATTGACAGGCATGAATGTGCGACAGGGATTCTCGGGACGCACATTCGATGCCGGGGGCCACCAACGGCGACGAAGCCGCCGCTCGGGCGGCAGTGAGACCGCGATTCCGAGCGTCTCGTACTGCTCCAGCTGCTGCGATCGGCGCGTCCTTCAACGCCGGGACCCGTTGCGCCGACCCAGTGAGCTGCGTTCTCTGCGCTCCCGGCGGATGTGTCCGGGAATCGCGGGCGAGTTGGCCACTGGACGCGGCTCTACTATTTCGGATTGCTCGGCGCGGCCTGTAGCCAAGTGCGGTCCGACCGACAGCCACGAGAGTTCCAGGCTCGTACTGTACGGATCCGAGTGAAAGGACGTTATGGCTGACGTCCCTTCTATGCTGACAACGTAGAGGGTTCTGCCTAATCGCGGAACTGCTGGCAAACAGGGCTGGCGTCCGTCCAGGCGTCACCTCCACCTAGGCAAGGGCTGTATCAGCATGACTACCGCCGACTCGGACAACACGGTGCGGAGTATGCCGTATAAGCCAAGGGGCCACGCCACGGAGTACCTGGAGGGACACGTAGACGAAATCGAGAAGGCACTCCGTGAGAACGCAGAAAAGGTGGATCGCCTCGAGGAGCACGTCTACAAGCAACTGACGTCTGTTGAGGAGAATACCACGAAGTGCGCGGATAACGTACGTCTGTTGCGTGAAAGGTTATACGGCGCTCGCGCGGAGGAGACGGTGAAGCCAGGCTCGCGCCTTTCGGGTAGGCGGCCCAGAACGCGACGGGACGATGACGCAGAAGGGGCACTGCGCACACTCGCGAAGCAGGGTGTCCAGAAAGTTGTCATTGACCGCGATCACGATGGCGCTGCTACCATCAAGATCGGATTCTATCCGAGAATGAAGCTTTCGCCCACGTTGACCGACCTTCTGGAACTCCTGTGCCTCGACATCGGTGCCAGTTGTGACCAAATCGTGGCGTACAAGTCAGTGTCCCAACTGGTACCGGAGTGCAAAAGGAAGTTGAGCAACAGGCACGCACGGCATGCCGTGATGCAGAACCTGTCGCGCCTGCGAAAGGCCTTGAGTGCAAGCGGAAATAACCCCTACCTTATTCAAAGGAATAAGGACGGCTTGTATCGGCTTGCTCTACAGAGAAACGGAGAGCTGCAGATTAAGTGATGTGGTCGATCAGATGCCGTCTTTCTCGTTCATCGTCGGCCTCTCCAGCATCGTGCGAGGAAGTGACCGGCATGTGGCGTTCGAGAGGGCCAGCGGTGGCCTTCGGGTGTCAATCGATCTCGATCTCGTCCCGCCCGA
>CBDUZY010000488.1:0-3055 GCA_965371825.1 uncultured bacterium | reverse complement strand
GCCGGGACCAGCGGTCGGGGAGTAAAGCGGGTAGTTCGTTGATCGGCATGGCTGCGATACGGGAGAGCACATCGCGAAGGTAGCTCATCGGCTCGACCCGGTGACGCTCGCAGGTGGCGATCATGCTGAACAACGTGGCAGCGGTGCGACCACCGTTGTCCGAGCCGGCAAAGAGCCAGTTCTTGCGGCCTACGGCCACCCGACGCAAAGCGTTCTCGCTGGCGTTGTTATCAATCGCCAGTCGGCCGTCCGTGGAGTACACGCACAAGGCGTCCCACTGATTAAGCGCGTACTGGATCGCCTGGCCCATCGGGCTCTTCGGCAATACCGGCCCACCGCACTCGGCCTGCTGTGACTTCAGCCACGTCCGGAACTGCGCGAGCCGCGGCACAGCCCGATCCTCACGCAGACGAAGACGATTCTCGGCCAGCAACGCGCATGCGCGCCGATCGGATGCCTCGTTGGCGGGAGCCGACTTTGCCGCCTGCTTGGTTTCCTTCTTCGCCTGAGTTTCGACGTCGTATAGCAGCCGGATGTGTGCCAACGCTTGCGTACTGGTCGCCGGGTCGCTGCTTCTCGCATCGTAGAACTTCCGCCGGGCATGGGCCCAGCACGCCACCTCCGTAACGTGACCACCGGCCTCGCCCGCGTAGATGCCGTCATACCCGCCGAACGCGTCGGCCTGTAGATACACCCTCTGATCCTTACCCCAATCGCGCAGGAACGCCATCGGCCCATCGCGACTGCGGCTCGGCGTGTAGGCAAATACCGTATACGGGTGATGATTATCCCCCAGGTAAACCCAGAACCGTCCGGTCCGCGTCTGCGTGCGACCGCGATCCTGAACCTTCACCGGCGTGTCGTCCGTATGCATGACCTTCGAAGACCGTACTTCGTCAACCATCAGATCGTACAACGGCCTCAGCAACCCCGCACACTGTGCTGCCCAATCGCACATTGTCGAACGGGCGATCTCGATCCCGTGCCGCTGCAGGATGCGCTCCAGCCGGTGCATCGGCAAATGATCGCCATACTTACTGACGATCACGTAGCTGAGAAGTCCCGGGGCAGCCAATCCCTTCTCGATCGGCTGCAGCGGCTTGCTGGCGGTCACGATCTGCGGACCGTCAGGCGAGACGTTCTGCTCGCACTGCGGGCAGCCGTAGGTCAGACGAATGTGCTCGATCACCTTCACCTTCGCCGGGATGTAGTCGAGTTGCTCGTGTGTTTCCTTGCCGATGATGTGTCGAAGCTTCCCGCAGCACGGGCAGGGCTTCTCTTCCTCCGGCAAATCGTGAATGACCTTCTCGCGCGGAAGGTTCGACGGCAGACGGCGACGCCCATGGCCCTTGCCCTGACGCGTCGGCACCGCCGGTGCATCGGCATCGTCGTCCGCCGGCATCTCTGGGATGGCCTTGTCGATCAGGTCCTCGAACAGCAACCGCTGATTGGGATCCATCTTCTCCGACGACCGCCCGTAGTAACGACGCAACAATGCCTGCAACTGGTGCTGCACACTTTCGAGTTCGCGGTCTTTCTGCTCGAGTTGCTTGAGGAGTTCCACACGCTCGGCCTGCAAAAGTTCAGCTTGTTGCGAAGACGCTTGCAGCGATGTGCGAAGCTGTTCGTTCTCGCGCTGAAGCTGCTTGAGGGTGGCGGCCGACGTGTTGGGATCATCCGTGATCACGCCATAATGCCGAGCATGTGGCATGCCAAAGTGAAGACTATGCCCGGCTCTTTGGTAACCTGGTGATGAATCACGCCGGGCGGCGGAACCGCTTGCGACGCTTGATGCTTCGCAGGTCGATCCCTTCCAGCAACATCGCCAACTCGCTTGCCCTCAGTTCGATGCTCGCCGCATCGGGCTTTGCGAGCGGCATCCGAAACGTCCCCTGCTCCAGCCGCTTGTACCACAGAGCGTAACCGTCCCGATCCCAGTAGAGGATCTTGAGCCGGTCCCGGCGCCGCCCGATGAACAGGAACAGGTGTCCGTTCAAGGGATCGTAACCCAAGCCGTCCCGTACCAGCACCGCCAGCGTATCGAACCCTTTGCGCATGTCCGTTGGCGACGTGCATAAAAAGACCCGGACCCGTAGTTCCTGGTCGAGCTCGCCCAGACTCGGCAGCCTCAGCATCTCCGATGCTCCAAGACGTTCAGCACCTGCGTCAGCATCTCACGATTCACCCTACCCGTGACCCGAACACGTCGGCCATCCGTTAGCTCAATCTCGATCTGCCCATCGCCGTCCGGCGCGGGATCGTCGGTCAGGTGCACCGGCACGAACGAACTGGCCTGCGCCTCCGCGTCGCGCCGAGCCAGTTCCCGACGCCACCAGTGGAAGGCTGCCTCCTTCACGCCATGCCGGAGACACCACGCCCGGACAGTTTGGCCACTCTCGGCATGCCGTGCCGATCGTCGCCGCCACGCCGCTTCCTTGGCTAGGTCACGTGCTCCGCTCTTGGCCATACGCAATACCTCCTCAAAGGAAGGCATGGTGACGCAAACGACCGTCAAATTGAAGATGGGGTTCGCCGGACGGTTACAGAAGCTGAGTGCGGGTCCGGTGATATCGCTTTGGCGCCGGATGTGCTCTCGTTTTGGAGAACGTCGGCCGTGAGTTATGGGGATAGTCAGCAGCGTGACTCGTCGCACAACGCCGCGTCGCCGTCCATCCCTACACGTCAGGCGCGGAATGGTGATCTACGGTGTGGTAACCTGCATATACGACGTTCGGCGTCACCGCGACGAGACCAGGTCAAGCACCAAACGAATAGTTGATGGGACAGGTCGCCCGTGGCAGTCGTAACCGAAGTGGGGCTACTGAAACCACCGCGGGCGAACACCAGGTTCAGTTGGCAACTGCCTTGGTGATGCGAGCTACCATGCTTGCACGTGAATGGTCTTCCACTTTGCGCAGGAAATGTTACCGGTGTTTTGGGCAAAATACTCGTCGATCACGCCATCACCGTCCCAGTCAACCTCAGCGACTATCAGGAACTTGCCGGGCGGCAGACCGATCTGAGCAATACCGTTTTCGTCAGTCACCGCAGTTCC
>CBDUZY010000487.1:0-3085 GCA_965371825.1 uncultured bacterium | reverse complement strand
ACCACAGGCAGCAACCCGCTGATGTTCTTGTAGTCATCAACGCTTACCAACAGCAACCCGTAAGAACTGTTGGCGTCTTCCGGCGTGTAGGTGAGCAAGAAACGAAGTGCGCCCTTCCCGATGAACGTCGATACATCCGTCACGCCGTCCAGGGTCGTCAGATGTTGCTCGATTCGTTTCAGATCATCTTCCGTGTCGCTAATGTGCGTCCCCTGCGGCAGCCAGTAGTGCACCATGAATTGAGGACGAGTCGAGTCCGGGAAGAAGCTCTGGCTGACGAAGCCGAACCCGCGAATCGACAGCACCAGCAGCACGACCATGACCGCGACCGTTACCCATCTTGCTCGGATGCAGAGGCTGACGAACCCGCGGTACGCTCGAAAGAGGATGCCGCCGTATGGGTCAGCGTCGCCCTCGATTACCTTGACTCTCAGGAACATGACACCGAACAGGGGAGTAACCGTGATGGCCAGCACCCAGCTCATCATCAGCGAGATCAGGATTACCTGAAAGAGAGAGCGGCAGTACTCGCCCGTGGAATCCTGCGAGACGCCGATGGCCGCGAAGGCAAGCACTGCCACGATCGTGGCTCCAAGCAGTGGCCAGATCGTCTGTCCGACAATTTGGCTGGCGGCCTTCACACGCTCCATCCCGCGCTGAAGGTTCACGAGGATACCTTCCACGACAACGATCGCATTGTCGACCAGCATGCCGAGCGCTATGATCAGAGCCCCCAGGCTAATGCGCTCGAGCATGATGCCCTGGATCTTCATAATGATCAGCGTGGCCAGCACGGTCAGCAGGAGGATGACTCCTATGAGCACGCCACTGCGTACCCCCATCGCCAACATGAGAACGCCGATGACGATCGCGAGGGCTTCGGCCAGACTCACGATGAAGCTGTTCACCGCCGTGGTGACCGAATCAGCCTGATGGGCAATGACACCCACCTCCATGCCGATAGGCGTCTCGGCCTTGAGCTCTCGTAGGCGCTGCTTGACCGACTCGCCCATCGTCACGACGTTGCCGCCGAGCACGGTCGAAATCCCCAGACCGATTGCCGGTCGACCGTCAAAACGCATGATCGTGCCGGGTGGGTCGATGTAGCCGCGTCTTATCGTGGCCAGGTCTCTGAGGAACATCCGGGGCGCCGTTGCATCGCCCTGGACGATCATCAGATTCCCGATGTCCTCGACCGAAGTGAACTCGCCGGACGGCTGGATACGGATGTACAGGCTGCCCACCTGGGCCTTTCCGGCCGGACTCACCAGGTTCTGACCAGACAGCGTCTGGTAGATCGTCGCCGGCGACACGCCCACCCCTGCCAGCCGGGCCCGCGAGATCTCCACGTACACGGCCTCGGGGCGGTCACCGTAAATCGTGATCTTGCCCACGTCCTCACATAAGAGCAGCTCGCGGCGTAGCAGATCGACGTGGTCCTTCAACTCGGCATACGAATAACCATCGCCATACACGGCGTAGAAGACGCCGTACACGTCCCCGAAATCGTCGTAAACCAGGGACGGTCCGGCCCCCGGCGGGAGGTTTGACTGCGCGTCGTTGACTTTTCGCCGGAGTTCATCCCACACCTGCGGCAGCGAGTCCTTGTCGTACTTGTCCTTCATTTCCACGAGCACGGTGGACTTGCCCGGTTCGGAGATGCTGCTTACGAGATCGAGCTGGCCGAGCTGCTGCACGGCGATCTCGATCTCATCCGTGACCTCCTCGGCGACCTCCATCGCCGTGGCACCCGGGTAGTTCGTGAAGACCTGCGCGTCCTTGATCGTGAACTCAGGGTCCTCCAGTCGGCCCAGCAGTTCGTACGACCAGATCCCACCGCCGATGATGAGGACGGTCATCACCAGCGTGATCGTCTTGTAGCGTATCGAGGTCTCGGCGATGTTCATGGCGCAGCATCCCCCTGCGCCAGGAACGGGCGGACCTGCTGGCCTTCCTGAAGGAGGTGCACACCCGCTAAGGCAATCCGGTCTCCCTGGTTCAGACCTTCGAGTACGAGGATATCGTCCTTCACCATCTTGCCGACCGTTACGTCGGTGCGATGCACCGTTCCGACTCCGTCGGCAGCCTCCTTGACCATCCACACGAAGTAGCTGCCCTGGTCGTCAATCGGGACGGCGTCGATGGGCACGGCGTAGGCGATGTCTTCGGAGGTATCCGGTGCTCTTTGGTACTCCCTGACCGTCACGGTCATACCCGGCAGAATGACCGCATCTTCCGGTGCGGGCATGACAAAGGTGGCCTCGTACGTTTGCGTGACGGGGTCGGCCTCGGTAGAAAACTCCTTGACCGCCACCTCGAACTCTCGACCCGGAAGATACTCAAAGGATGCCACGAACCGATAGCGGTCTTTATCCTTTCCTTTCGTGGACCTGGCGACGCGTTCTTCGGGAACACCGACGACAATCTCAACGCTGGCCACATCCTGCAAACTGAGGACCGGCTGCTTGGCGCTGACGTTCTGGAAGTTGTCGACGAAAGTGTCGGCAATAACACCGGCGAACGGGGCATACAACCGGGTGTCGTCGAAAGCCTTCTGGGCGATGTTCACTTCGGCCACCGCAGCGTCATAAACGGATTTCGAGTCGATCGTCTCTTTGTCTGCGGCCATGCCGCGCTCCGCCAGGCTCTTTAGGCGTTCGTAGTCCTCCCGGGCGGAGTTGAGCGCAGCCTGCCTGGTGGCGAGGTTATTCTCGAAGTCACGTGGGTCGAGTCGGCCCAACGGCTCGCCCTTCACCACGTCCTGCCCCTTCCTGACCGGTAACTCGATGAGTTGGCCGGACACCTGGAACGCCAGGTTGACCTCTTCGTTCGCCCTCACTTTTCCCGGGTAGTTCCGCCCGGCCGCGGAAAACGGCGACGCGATGACCATGGTCTTCAGTGGCCGCACGACGGCCGGCTCCGGCGGCACGTCTCTGGTCCAGTCCACGAAGGCTACCGAATAAACCGCTATGGCCACCAAAATGATGCCGACCACGGCGCCCACAATCCTGGGCCTCGCATTTTCTCCGGCCATGCGCTGCAACCTCTCTTTCGTCAGTTCGCGATTGTGCTAGAAACTCATCTG
>CBDUZY010000486.1:0-3091 GCA_965371825.1 uncultured bacterium | reverse complement strand
AGTGAGTGATGACCTGCCCGCCGCGCAAGCCGACCTCTAATACAGCGTCCGCCGATCGGGTGGCCGTGATCCCGGGACAGGATGACCCGGAGGTTCGACTCCGGGCGAAACGGCTCGCAACATCGTTGCGGCTCCCGTTTGTAGACTCGGCGGCGGCGACCGGGTGCGTCCCGGAGCTACTGCTTGTTGTAAGGGCGGATCGGTTGGAGCTGGGCGAGGCCCCGCCGGCAGGGACGCGCCCGATATACGTTGACTTCGTCGGTGGCCCGACGGGCTTTCGCCGCGGCGCGTCCGGCGGTCGTGACCAGCCCATCGCCCGGGCTGTGGGCCTGCGGAGAGGGCGGCCGACCGTTGTGGACGCCACCGCGGGGTTGGGCCGCGACGCATTCCTGCTCGCTTCCTTGGGTTGCAGGGTTACCGCGCTGGAGCGATCTCCGATCCTGGCGGCCTTGCTGCGCGACGGATGCCGGAGAGCGGCGGCAAGCGGCGACTCGAGCCTCGACGAAGTCCTCGCCAGGCTGACGATCGTCGAGGTCGACGCCCGCGACGCACTCGCCGGCGCGGGCGACGGTGAAGCACCTGAAGTTGTCTACCTCGACCCGATGTATCCACCTGCCAAGAAGGGCGCCTTGGTCAAGAAAGAACTCCGGATTCTCCGCCGCCTGGTCGGAGACGACCCGGACGCGGCTACACTCCTGGAAACCGCCCGCCGGGTGGCGACGCGGCGTGTCGTGGTCAAGCGGGCTCGGTACGCACCTCCCCTGGCGCCCGATCCCGTCGCATCGCATGTCGGCTCCCGAGTTCGCTACGATGTGTACTCAACAGGCTTGTAAGGGCTACGTAGCGGGATAGTCTCGTCCGTAGGTCGTCCACGTATCGCGTCACGCGTACGCCGACGGACTGCTGCCCGGCGACACGGTCAAGTTCTCGAGCCCGGCCCTGGTCAATCTCGACCGCGCGGGCTATGATTCCCACCGGATTTCACGGGTAGCGAGCCGGGTCAGCCGTGGGCCCGGTTGGTGATTATGAGTGGGAGACAACCAATGCGCAGAAAAGTACAGTTGATCGCGTTTGCTCTGATGATCGGCGGCGTGTCGCAGATTACCGGATGCCAGCCGATTCAGATCCCGGTCCCGTTTACGCTCAACGCCGCGCTCGGCGGCTTCGAGGTCGAGGCGGGCGTCCCGGCTGAGAACCGCGGCGTCGTCGCCCTCGGTGACATGGACATCACGATCGGCAGTGGGTCGATAGAACTCGATCCGGATTCGATCACGTTTGTTCCCGCCAACGGCACCAGCGGTAAGGGGACTGTCAACCTCCAGGACACCACGCTTGTCGTCACCGTATCCATCGCCACGACCGAACAGCTCGAGGTGGTGTGCGAGGAAGGCGAGGTGTACGGCCCCTTCGAGGTTACGCTGGACGAGGACGACGTACCGGTGTCGATCAGTCCGTCCCGCGTTACGCTCTCGCAAAACGTGATCGATCTGCTCAACGGCGGCGAGTTCAGCATCTGCCTGGTGGTCGAGTCGCCGGTAGACGGGACCGTCACGATCGACGAGCTGATTCTCAACCTGGGTCTGTAGCCGGGACCGCAAGCGCGGAAACATCGCGGGATGGGCTATTCGGTCTGCGTCGGTCCGCCCTGACCGGCGCTCTGTATGCGCTCGAGCAGTCCGTCAAGATCGGCGGGATGTCTGCCTACACGGCCGCCGTATGCCGGGGCTGCACGCTCGGGCACCGACAGACCCGCGTCCCAGAGAACGGGCGCCGCAGCGGATTCCCACTGCCGCTGTAGTTCCTCCTCGCGCGGAGCAATACCGGCGTGGGCCAGCATCTCGTCGTGCTCCGTCGGCTCGAACAGGCCGAGTGCGTGCGGATACGCCGTATCGAGTGCTGACTGTAGCTTGCGACGGTTCTCTCCGCCCGAGTCTCCAAGCTGCAAGACCCATGACCGAGTAAGAGCCATGTGCCTTGCCTCTTCGCTTCGAGTCGTTATGGCGACGCGAGCAAGCGGCAGCAAAGAACTCAGGGCCAACGCCGACAGACGCACCGTTTCCGCGGCGTCGTAAAGAAACTGTCGCAACACGCCAAAGGCCCAGTCCTGAGCCGACAGGCTGACGAGAGAGGCACAGAGGAACTGTCGCGGTTTTCTCCCGACCAGCGTGTCCATGTCCGGTTCGCCCAGCCCGTGCAACATTTCAAAGTAGGCCCGAGCGTGGTTGACCTCGTCCCGGGCCATCGACCGAAGGGCATCGCCGGCGTCGACCAACGGCAATTGCCCGGTCCATTCGAGGTCCTGGTGCCCGATGAGCAGCTCGTCGTCGGCCATGCGATAGAGAAGATGGACCACACCGTCACGCGCTTGCCCCGTGAGCGCTCCAAGAGAGTCAAACGCGGTCATCGGTGTCAGCCTTCTCGTCGGACGTGCGGACGGTTTCGGGAATCTCGCCGCCCCAGGTCACCCGTAACCTGTTGCCGGGAACCTCACCCCGTTCGCAGGCCCGCCGGGCGGATGTTAATCCGGTCGAACCTCGAAGGCAATAGTTCCTTCGGTGGCCCGCCGGATGCACTCGACACCTCGGGCGGGCGACGCTAGAGTCGCGGTTTCGGGTTCGCCTACCCGGATTTCACTTGGGTACGGAGCGGTTCGGCATGAGTCACGTCATGCGTAGCGACCAACTCGACGTCGACCGGGCGATGGTGCTCGTGATCGACCTGCAGGAGAAGCTCCTGCCGCTCGTGCGCGGCCATGACGAGGTGGTCGCGGCCGGGCGGAAGCTGCTCGATGGGGCGCGCGTCTTCAAGCTGCCGGTGCTCGCCACCGAGCAGTATCCCAAGGGTATCGGCCCAACGATCGGCTTGATTCGTGACGCCTTGACGGAATCGCGGGCGACGGTCGTCGAGAAGCCAACGTGTAGCGCGTGGGCAGAGCCCGCGGTCCGCGAGGCGATGCTCGACATCGATCGTCCGCAGGTGATCGTGATTGGAATCGAGGCCCACGTTTGCATCCAGCAGACCGCACTGGACCTGGTATCGCGGGATTACGACGTGTTTGTCTGTGCCGACGCGGTGGGCTCGCGGGGTGCGA
>CBDUZY010000485.1:0-3104 GCA_965371825.1 uncultured bacterium | reverse complement strand
GCCCAACGAGCGACCGTTAGCAGGAGACCCTCGAGCCCGGGCGGACAGGGTCTGTCGCGCGGTCGGAAGGGCTACTTAGCTTCTTGACAACTCACACACTGGACAGGGTCGTCGACCACGGCGACCCTGTTCTTTTGGGGTCGCGTGGCTCGGCGGAACGGCCGCCTTGGCCCCGCTGAATGCTTCGTACTGTCGGGCGCCGACGAACATGAGGATTGCCTACCTAGCCGCCGGGGCAGCCGGCATGTACTGCGGCAGTTGCATGCGTGACAACCGCCTCGTGGCCACGCTGCTCGCCGCGGGGCGGGATGTCGTCCTCATGCCCCTCTACACACCGCTTCGCAGCGATGAGCCCGTTGTCGGCGAATCGCGGGTCCGTTACGGCGGCGTGAATGTCTACTTGCAGCAGCGCTTCCGCCTGCCGCGCCGCCTGCCGACGTGGATGACCCGAGTTCTTGACGCTCCATCGCTTCTTCGGCGCGTGATGCGATGGTCGAAGAATCTGGGACCGGGCGAGTTGGGATCGCTTACGGTCTCGGTTCTTCGGGGCGAGCACGGTGCTCAGCGGGCGGAACTCGCCAGACTGATCCGGGTTCTCGGGGGCATCGAACCCGACGTCGTTCACCTGCCCAACCTCATGTTCGTCGGCGTCGCCGGTGAATTGAGAAGATCACTCGGCGTGCCGATTGTTTGTACGCTGAGCGGCGAGGATATCTTCCTGGACGAACTGATCGAACCTCACCGGTCGGAGGCCTTCCGCCTGATCGCAAGCCGCAGCCGCGACATCGACGCTTTCGTTGCGGTCACCGAGTACTACGCGGGGTACGCCACGCACCACTTCGACCTCCCGCCGGATCGGGTCCACGTGGTGCCCATGGGCGTACACGTCGAGGACTTCAGGGAGGTCGCGGATCCTCCAGCCGGACCCTTCACGATCGGCTACCTCGCTCGCATCTGTCCGGCGAAAGGGCTTGACCGTCTGGCTGAAGCCTTCATCCAACTCCGCCGCGACGGACGCAACTGCCGGCTGCGCATTGCCGGCTATCTTGGTGAGGCCGACACGAGTTACCTGGACGGCGTCCGTGGCGTCCTCAACGACCCGGCTTGCCAGGGGGCGGTCGATTACGTTGGCGAAGTGACCCGTCGCGAGAAGATCGACTTCCTCCGCTCGTTGCACGTCCTGTCGGTTCCGACAGTTTACCACGAGGCCAAGGGGCTCTTCGTGATCGAGGCGATGGCCGCGGGTGTGCCCGTTGTTCAGCCTTCCCACGGCTCGTTTCCCGAGCTCGTCGAAGCGACGGGAGGAGGTTTGCTGTATGCTCCGAGCGGCCCATCCGCGACCGGTCGACTGGTTGAGGCGATCGGCCGGCTGATGGATGAGCCGAAGCTGCGACGCGAACTCGGCGAGCGCGGTCTCGCTTCCGTGAGCGAGTCGTTCACGGACAAGGTGATGGCCGAGAGAACGTGGGAGCTTTATGAGAGAATCCGGAATGCCGGATGAGGAGTGTCGTTTGGGATTGGCGCGGGATATATCCCGCGTTGCCCGTTCTTCGCTGCCTATGTGTGAGTGACTGGAGATGCCCACAACTCTGCAAGTTGAATCCGTCTGCAAGCAGTACCCGACGCGAAGCGGCGATCTTGTGGTGCTGCGTGACGTGTCTTTGTCACTTACCGCTGGGCAATCCGCGGCGATCATGGGACCGTCCGGCTCCGGGAAAAGCACCTTGTTGAACATCGTCGGCACGCTGGACGCCCCCAGTTCCGGGCATGTTACCGTCGACGGGTTTGATCCGTTCTCTCTGTCCGGTCGCAAGCTCGCCCTTTTCCGCAACCGCAGGCTCGGCTTCATCTTTCAGGAGCACCTGTTGCTGCCCCAGTGTTCGGTGTTGGAGAACGTGTTGATCCCGACGCTGGTCGGAGGTGGGAACGACGAACAGCCTTGTGGTGGGCCCGAGCGGGCGCATCGGCTGCTCGATCGAGTGGGCCTGTCGGATCGCCTCGATCATCGACCTACGGAGCTGTCCGGCGGAGAGAAGCAGCGGGTCGCGATCGCCCGGGCGCTGATCAACCAGCCCGCGCTGCTTCTCGCGGACGAACCGACCGGCAACCTGGACCGGGCGACCGCGGAGAAGGTCGGGGAGCTGCTCGTCGAGGTCCATCGCGAGGAGAATGCGATTCTCATCGTGGCGACACACAGCGAACGTCTCGCGGGGATGTTCGGGTCTCATTGGCGTCTCGAGGATGGGACGCTCGTCACTGCCTGACCGAGATCTGCCGATCGTGCGATTGCAGACCTTCTATCTTCGATCTCTTCTGTTTCACTGGCGGGCTAACCTGGCTGTCGTTTTCGGGGCGGCGGTTGCGACTTCCGCGCTGACGGGGGCCCTCGTGGTGGGTGATTCGATGCGGGCGAGCCTGCGCGAGGTTGCCCTTGGCCGCCTGGGGCCCGTGGATCACGCCCTCGTGTCTCACCGGTTCTTCACGACCGAACTTGCTGGACGATTGGCGGGTGATGCGGACTTCACCCGGCAGTTCAGCGGCCTGTCGCCGGTGATCCTGCGTCCCGGAGGTTGTGTTCTCGCGGAGAAGAGGACGCGGGCGGAACGTATCAACATCCTCGGTGTCCAGCCGTCTTTCTGGGCTCTGAGTGGGGCGGACGCAAGCATTGAGTTCCCCGATTCACGTTCCGTGATCATCAACGAACCACTGGCGACGGAGCTGGGTGCCCAGCCGGGCGACGACTTACTGCTTCGGCTGGGAAAGCCAAGCGCGATTTCGACCGAGACGCTGCTGGGCCGACGCGACGACACCACAGCGACACTGCGGTTGACCGTCTCGGCGATCGTACCCGCCGAGAGCCTGGGTGGATTCAGCCTCAATCCGCGCCACGCATCACCGAGGAACGCCTTCGTTCCGCTCACGACTCTCCAACGTGCCTTGAATCAGCGCGGACGGGTGAACGGTATCCTCGTCGCGGACCGTTCTCGGCGAGCCCGCGAGTCGTCGAATGACACCGCCCGGTTGCGAGGGCTTCTTCAAGAGCATCTCCGGCTCGTCGACGTCGGCCTGAAGCTTCGAGTCGACGGGACGCACGGTTACATCTC
>CBDUZY010000484.1:0-3110 GCA_965371825.1 uncultured bacterium | reverse complement strand
CCCCACGCCGCCGCGCGCGGCTGCGTCCGCGTCTCGACCGCGACGGAAGGGTCTGAAGATTTTCCGAGCATCCCCAAGATCGATACCGGGTCCCGAATCGACGACGTCGAGGTGTATCTTGCCGTTTTCGCCGCCGAGCTCGACGAGTACGACCGGGTCCTTTGATCCCCGGGCATGTCGGCAGGCGTTGTTCACGAGGATACTCGCGATTTGGTTAACGAGGTTCACATCAGTGCGGAGGCGTCGCTCGCCGGTCAGGTTGTTGTGCGTACGGGCTTCGACGACGGTCTCCGCGCAGCGCTTCTCGAGTGTCTCGCCGACTACCCCGAGCAGCGCCGGGACGTCAGTGTCGGTGAGATGCAACTTGACCTTCTGGGTCTCGAGCCGGGCGTACTCGAGCACGCCCTCTACGAGACTGGAGAGGCGGAGCGACTCGCGGTTGAGCGTGTCGAGGTACTCCTGTCTGGAGCCATCGGGCACGAGTCCGGATGAGAGCATGTCCGAGTACAGACGGAACGTGGTCAGCGGCGTTCTGAGCTCGTGGGTCACTGCGTAGGCGAACTGCATGCGCCGCTCGGTCAAAGCGACGAGGTTACGCACTCCCCATCCCGCGACCGCGAGTACGGCGACAGCCGCAGCCCAGGAAATCAGGAGCTGACTACGAATCGACTTCCAAGCAGCGCCGGCGGCGCCTCCCGGGATGCCCGCAACACGCAGCAGAACGGGCAGTGGATATGCCCTGAGGGCGCAAGTCGCCGGATCGAGCACGGCATCGTTGGCGATCGGCTCGAGGTCCGCGTCCGGGAACACGTCCCTGATCTCGGCGAGCAGTTCGGGTTTCAGCCGACTCCAATCGCCTATGAAGCCCTGGTAGAACAAGTCGGCGTCGGCCAGGCACTCCCGGACGAATGCGAGTTTGCGCGTTTGCATGGGGCCCGGTTCGAGCCAAAACGGAGGCGCTATCGGTCCCAGCTTGATCTCGACCTTCTCGCCGGGTTCCGACGGGTCATCGAAGATGCCGGAAGGAGAAGCCTGCGACCCGCGGATGTTTCGATCGGCGATGTGAGGCTCGACGCATTCCTCGGGCGGAAGGTATCCTCTCTGCGGCTGGCTCGAGCTGCTAACGCGCGACTCATCCACGTCGGTTGGCTCGCCCTTGGACACCACAGGCTCGCGTTCGTCCGTGGGCACCTCTCGCCGCGGTGCCGGCCCTGCGCCAGTTGCGGACTGATGAGCGTGCTCGTTGCGGTCGAAGGCGTGCGCCACCTCATGTACTAAATCGACCGTCGCCACCATGTTCTCGAGCCACGGCCAGGCCTGGCGGGCGCGCTGCCGGGACAGGATTGCGGCATCCGTAACCTCGACGGGATATGGTTCATTCTCATCCTCGATCTGGGGCGAAGTGACGGCGCCATCTTGATCAACCTGGAAATAGATGTCGATCCACGCGTGTGCCGGTCCCGACTCCGCGATCGGCGAAGCCTCCAAGAATATGCGGCCATCCGGATCGACCTGTCGCCGGTCGAGGGTAAGCACAACGTCAGGTTGAACGGTGTGAAGGTGGACATAATCGGTGTACGCCCGGGACGCCTCGGTGTTGAGGATCCAGGTCATGTGGCTCTCGATCTTCCACAGGGCCCGTTGCACGTTCGTGAGGTGTTCCTCTTCGACGGTCTTCTTGCTGAGCTGAAACGTCGCCACCGTTCCCCAGGTCATCCCGCCCAAAACGACCGCGGCTATCAGAACGAAGAGGACGATTGCGGAAATCATGCTCCTTCGCGACGCCCTCATGACCCGCCCTCTTCAGATGTGGATTCCGTGACTATTGTGAGATCGGACCCGAGCATGTAGCCCTTTCCGCGGACCGTCACGATCCAGTCGACGGGTGATTCCGTGCCGGATCGGGTGAGCTTCTGACGCAAGCGGGTAATGTGCATGTCGATCGCACGGGTTTCGACGCCGCCGTCGCGCAGGCCCCAAACCGAGGAGAGCAGCTCTTCTCTCGATACGGCGCGTCCGGCGTGGGCGGCCAGGCGCTGCAGGATATCGGCCTCCATCTCGGACAGGACAACTCGCTCGCCTTCGGCGTGGAGTATCTCCCGCCTCCCGCAATCCACGATGGTATCGCCCGCGCTGATCTTGACTACAGGTGTGGGGCGTTCCGGGCTTCGCCGCAGAACGGCGTCGACGCGCGCCAGCAACTCGCGTGCGGAAAACGGTTTGACTACGTAGTCGTCCGCGCCGCCCCGCAGACCGCGCACCCGGTCGTCCTCCGAACCTCTGGCTGTCAGTATGATTACCGGAAGCGACGGATGGGCCACGCGCAACTCCTCGAGCACCGCGAACCCGTCCATCTTCGGAAGGAGCAGGTCAAGAAGGACCAGGTCCACGCCGGCCCGCCGGGCCTCCTGCAGACCCGTGACGCCGTCGGCGGCCTCCACGGGGTCGTAACCCGAGAGCCGCAGGGCATCGACAATCCCGCGACGGATCGCATCCTCGTCCTCAACCACGACGACGGTTCGTTTCTTGGCCATCAACTTACACCCGCGAGACTAGATCGATCGATCCAAAGCCGGCCGACGTGAAAGCCGCCGCTTGTCGCGAAACCGGTTCCTAGGTGGTCTCTCTATATTATACCTCCACTACGGAGCCGTACGACGGGCAGGGCGGCACTGGTCGTAAGTTAACATCGTGTTACAAACGGCGACTCAGTCTCCGGGGGTTTCTCCGCCCGCAGCGGATATCGGACCGGATCGACGCCTGGCGATAAGGATGATCGTTGCGGCTGCGATGCCCGCCGCATCCGCCAGGAGGTCGCCCCCGCTCATCGTACGCCCCACGAACTGCTGCAGCCATTCATCGAACGCGGCGTAGGCCGTGAATACCGCCGCCCATGCCAGGATTCTGCGCGGAGCGGTCGTGAGGGTCGGTGGCATCGCCCCGGTTGGAACAAACCACCTGGCGCCCAGCACAACCAGCATGAAATAGAGGACGAAGTGGATGATCTTGTCCGCAAAGCGGCTCGCGGGCGGACCGGGCGAGAGCGGGAGGTGTGTCGCCGCGAACATGGCAGCCCAGTATCCAAGCCACAGCCACAACCACAGCGCCCG
>CBDUZY010000483.1:0-3112 GCA_965371825.1 uncultured bacterium | reverse complement strand
CCAGCGGAAACCGGATCCGCGAGTTCATCACGACCATCGCCCAGGCCGAGCGGCTCGAGAAGTCCCCTGACGTCGCGTTGGACGAGGCGTGGTACATCTACACGGATACCAGCCCCTTCCCGGCCGTTTGTGGTCGAGTCTGTCCGCACCCGTGCGAGGATAGCTGCAATCGCAAGGAGGTGGACGGCGCGGTCAACATAAACAAGATCGAGCGGTCCATCGGCGATCACGGGCTAAAGAAGGGCCTGGCCCTCAAGAAGCTGACGGAGGAGAAGCACCCGGAGAAGGTCGCCGTCGTGGGCGCCGGTCCGGGCGGACTCTCCTGTGCCTATCAGCTTGCGAGGCGGGGGTACTCCGTAACGGTTTATGAGTCTGCCGAGAAACCGGGCGGCATGCTTCTGTGGGGCATTCCACGTTATCGCCTGGCGGCCGACATCCTCGACGGCGAGATACGGAAGATCCTCGAGCTCGGTGTGGAACTCAAGTGCGACACACGCATCGGGTCGGATATCACTCTCGATGACCTCCGCAGCCAGTACCAGGCCGTGTTCGTCTCGATCGGGGCGCATAAAGGCCTGACCTTGCGCGTTGAAGGCGAGGACGCCGAGAACGTCCTTTCCGGTGTGGAGTTTCTAAACCGGATGCATCATGGTGAGAAGATCGACGTCGGCGACAACGTGATCGTGATCGGCGGCGGCGATACGGCCATCGATGCGGCGCGCATCTGCCGGCGGCTTGGGGCGACCACGACAATCCTCTATCGCCGCACGATCAAGGAGATGCCCGCGATCGAGGAGGAGATCGAGGAAGCTCAGACTGAGGGGGTCAAGCTCGAGTATCTCGCCGCCCCGATTGGGTTCAACAAGAACGCCAATCGAATCACGAGCATGAAGTGCATTCGCATGGAGCTCGGCGAACCGGACGACTCCGGTCGGCGGCGCCCGGTGCCCCTCGAGGGTTCCGAGTTCGAGATTCCCGCTACTACGGTCATTCCCGCTATCAGCCAGGCGCCGGACTTTTCCGGCTTCGAGTCTTTGATCGAGGGCCGAGACTGGATCAAAGTGGACGACAACGGGGCCTCCACCAAGGTCGAGAGTGTGTATGCCGGCGGGGATGCGGTGAGTCTCGCTCTTGCGACGACAGCCATCGGACATGGCCGAGTGGCGGCGGAAGCGATCGATCGCGAGTTCCGCGGAACCGAGGTCGAGGGAAGCGAGGAGATGGTTGTTGTCAAGACGGACCGCATGCGCCTCGACCATTACGAGAAGAAGGACAGAGGCACGACTTCGTCTCTCGAGGTCGAGGAACGTCTGGCCACGATGGATGCCGAGGTCAACCAGGGATTCTCGTCGAACGAGACCGTCGAGGAAGCCAAGCGGTGTATGAGCTGCGGGTTCTGCTTCGACTGCGAGAAGTGCTGGTTGTTCTGCCAAGACCAGGCGATTGACAAACCTATGCAGAAGGGTCTGCTTTACTCCTTCAAGATGCAGAACTGCACCGGGTGTAAGAAGTGCGCCGAAGAATGCCCTTGTGGTTTCATCGATATGCTGTGACGTCATGGACCTCCATCGAATCCTCATTGCGGGCCTGCAGGGAGGCGGCGGTAAGACGTTCGTATCGCTCGGACTCGTGGCAGCTTGGCGAAAGAGAGGATTCAGCGTAGCGCCCTTCAAGAAGGGTCCCGACTATATCGACGCGTCCTGGCTCTCGACGGCGGCGGACAGGCCCTGTAGGAACCTCGACGCGTTTCTCATGGAACCGCAGACCGTCCTGCGGTCGTTCATAGACAACGCCGCTGGCTGCGATGTGGCTGTGATCGAGGGCAATCGCGGCCTGTTCGACGGGATGGATGCCCACGGTACCTACAGCACCGCCGAGCTCGCCAAGTTCCTACAAACGCCAATCGTACTCACCGTCGATTGCACGAAGTCCACACGTACGGTGGCCGCTCTCGTCCTGGGTTGCCAGCGGCTCGACCCTGAGGCGCCGATCCGCGGTGTGGTTCTGAACCGAGTATCCGGCGCTCGACACGAGTCAGTGATACGCCAGGCGGTTGAGGACATCTGCGGTATACCTGTGGTTGGGGTCATCCCGCGGATTCCACGGGACTTTCTCCCCGAGAGGCACTTGGGTCTCGTACCGCCGCCGGAGCACGGGCGGCTGCGAGAGGTGATCTCCCAGATTACCGAGTCGGCCGAGCGATACCTGGACCTCGATGCCATCTGGAGTTTGGCCCTGCAGGCACCGCGACTCGAGTTTCCCGGTCCTGCTCCAGCCGTGCGCGAGAGCGCGAGGCACGACGGGGTTCGAGTCGGCGTGTTTCGTGATGCGGCCTTTCAGTTCTACTACCCCGAGAACCTCGAGGCGTTGGTGCGTGAAGGAGCGGAGCTGATCGAAATCTCTCCCCTTCGTGATTCCCGATTGCCGGAGCTGGATGGCCTGTATATCGGCGGAGGCTTTCCGGAAACGCTCGCTCCGACTCTAGCCGAGAACAGTGAGTTCCTCGGTTCGGTCCGCCGGGCTGCCGAGAGCGGGCTTCCCGTTTACGCCGAGTGTGGGGGCGCCGTCTTTCTGGGTGGGAAACTCCGGTTTGAAGGAAGAGAGTACTCAATGGCCGGTGCGCTCCCCGTGGACTTCGCTTTCCGTACGAAGCCTAAGGGGCACGGCTACGCCGAGCTGGAAGTGGTCGAGGAAAACCCGTTCCTGCCCGTCGGTACAACCATGCGTGGACACGAGTTCCATTACACGTGCATGGAGACATCGACGGCGGAGGATCTGAAGTTTGCATTCAAGGTGCATCGTGGGTACGGCTTCGACGGCGAGCGGGACGGCCTGTGCCGCCACAACGTCTTGGCTTCGTACACGCACGTGCACGCTCTGGGGGTCGAGAGCTGGGCACCATCGATGGTCCGAGCCGCGGTCCGGTTCAGGTCGCAAACGACTGCTCCGAGGAAGTGTGGGTAGGGAGAAGACATTCTGTGCACAGCGGTTGCCGCCTGAAGTAGTAAGCGACGTGTTGCGCCGAGCTTCGTTATGTGTTCACTAGGAATTGGTAATTCGGTTGAGTCCGCGGAGAACCGACATCCTCGACGCAGGTCGAGGCGGCGGCAGG
>CBDUZY010000482.1:0-3114 GCA_965371825.1 uncultured bacterium | reverse complement strand
CAACGAGGTGGTGGCTGTTGCCGCTCATATCCCGGACCATGTCCTTTAGAACGGCATGTCGTTCGAACCCGGCCGCCTCGAGCATCTTCAACGAGCCCAGGTCGTCCTCGATGATGTACGCCTGGAGCTTCTCGAGCTGTTTTTCGGCCGCGATCGCCACGAGTTCCCTTACGATCAAGGCACCCAGTCCTTGGCGGCGATAAGCCCGGCCCGTGACCAGCCGAAGATGGCCGACATGCCGCATCCACCCATGGGCATCGATGTGCAGCGTGCCGTCGGCGACGATCTTGTCGCCGTCGACCGCTACGAGCGGGATGACACGATCCAGGTCGATTCGAGCGGTCCACTTCTTGACAAGTCGTGGGTCGGTCACGTCGTCGCGCAGAAAAAGCCGGTCTTCGGTCGGAAGACCGAGGAAGAACGCGTGGAGGCGATCGAAGTCATCCGACGCCAACGGCCTAAGGACGATCTTCCGGTTGTCCTTAAGTGTTACTGTCTTTGGGTACGCATCTGTGAACATTGTCTGACTCCCTTCGTGGCCAATCCACAAGGCGGCCAGTTTCGACACGGTTAACGGAGCCGCTTTGTGGTCCATTGCCGTGAGGACGCCGTGTCGTTTCGGCGGTCCGCCGGACCGCCCTCCCGTCGCACGGACGAACGCATTGGCAACTAGCCTATCAGAGGACGACCGCCCGGACAAGGATCGTCGGCCGCGATTGTTCAGAGCCTGGCAAGCAAGATGCCGTGACGGGCGGGTTCCTGCAAATCACGCGTCCAATCGCGATCGCCGGCGTGCTGCGTTCCAGCGTCGATGACAGTGTAAACGCGACCGAGCTATGGGCGCTCGACACGAGAGACCGGGAAGTCCCGGCGGTGTCGGAGTGGAACACAGTCTGCCTGGGCTACCTTACTCCTTGCCGTCGGATCGGTGGTTCTGGGGGGGGCCGTCCGGGTCGCCTTGTGGATTGGATTCCAAGTTATCCTTGACAAATTGTAGAGGAATCTGGTTGGATGGACGGTTGAGCGGTTCGCGTCGAACGCTCAAAGCGGGCAGCAGTACGCGACTCCGCGAAGGAGAGCGATCATGTCGAGAACACTGATTGTAGCCGCTTTAGCGGCCTGCGCCGTCGGGCAGATGGTACGGGCGGACGGCGGGGCGGTTGCGTCGTCGCCGCTCGGGGGGATCGGTATCTGCCTCGACGAGGAGCAGTGCACGGAGCCCTGTCCAGCATCGGGTGCGTGCTTTGTTGATTATGATTGCGGAGGAGACCTGATCTGCGTCCCTCCCATGGAGCCGCCCGACTACTTATGCCTGCCGAGTTTCTGCGGTTGCGACCCGATCGGCGACGGATGGGCATGCACGCAGGACTGTGCGGGAAAGTGCGTTCCGGAGGTTCCGGCAGTGTCAGAGTGGGGCATTGTCTGCCTAGGTTTGCTTCTCCTAACCGCCGGATCGGTCGTTCTGAGGGGTCTGGGTGACCACTGCGGGGCACCGTGGACACACAATGCCAGATTACCCTTGACAAATGGTGGTAAATCTGCTTGAATGCGCGGTTGAGCGGTTCGCGTCGAACGCTCAAAGCGGGCAACAGGACGCGACTCCGCGAAGGAGAGCGACCATGTCGAGAGCAGTTCTTGGAGCGGTTGGAGTACTCTTATTCGCAACGTTCGCGCGGGCGGAGGTCGTCGTCGAGCTCGTACCGGACGATCCGGGCCCGTACAGCGGCGGCGAGACCCTGACCGTCGACGTCTGGTTCCACAGCGAGGTACCGTCCGACAGTTACCTCTGGACTGTCCGGTTGGATTTCTCGGATAGCAACGGGCAACTGGGCCTCGATCCAACGTTCACCTTTGATCTCAGCTCGAGTATATTCCCGGAGGACTTCGGAGTCTACCCAGAACTGCCGATTCCTTGGACATCAAACATGCTCGAATATGGCTGCGACCCCTGTCGCCTGCAGCTTCCGGCGAGCGGCTCGCTCCACGTCGGGAGCATAGGCGTCAACCTGCCCAACGAAGTGGGCACCTACCGCCTAGACGTGCTTAATGCCGACGACCCGGACGAGGCTCACGGTGCGAGAATCAGAATCTATCCTGACGGCTATCGTATTGAGTGGCGGGCGTTTACCGGGGAGATTACAGGAGGGGCTTACCAGTTCGTTGTGGACCTCCCTGCGATTCCGACGCTATCGGGATGGGGGACGAGCGTCATGGCGGGCGTGTTGGTCGGGGCGATGGTCCTGACGATTCGACGCCGTGTGCTGGCTTTGAACGAACGCTTCGCCTAGCCGTTCGCGTCGAATGCTCACAGGAGTGAACAGGATCCAACTCCGCGAAGGAGAGCGATCATTTCAAGGGTGGTGCTAATGGCGGCTGCGGCGGCGCTGGCTGCGGGGCAGGCGGTGTTCGCGGAAGGTCCCACCTGCCCCGATGCCGCGGATCTTTATGAACAGTGCCCGAACTTCGCGGAGAACGGTGCAGAAACGGAGTACTATGCGGGTAGTGATGTGGTACTGGACCTATCGGCCGCCGACAGTTTCACGGTTCAAGCGCAGGGCACGATTAGCCGGATTCGATGGTGGGGGACATACCTGATCAGCGGTGCCGGGTGCGGTCTGTTTCCCGATGACTTTACCGTACGCTTCTGGACGGACGTCGACGGGAATCCAACCGGTCCTGACCCGGTCCCAACCCCCGCCTACACCGTGACTCGCGCCAGCGGATCGGTGGGGACAATTCCAGTCGCGCTGGGGCCTGCCGGAATCGCTGAGTACGAACTGAGCTTTGAGGGCGACGGATTCCACGCACAGCCTGGTGAATCCTTTTGGCTCGAGATCCAGAACGACTATGCCGTGTCAGGTGGTTGTTACTGGGTATGGCTCACGGCTCCCAATCCGCCGGGTGAGGGTAGCTCCCGGCAAAGGTCGCCAAGCTCGGACGCCGATTGGAGCACACCGAGCGTACGGGGGTTCGATCTGGCCTTTAGCGTGCTCTCCGACAGCGGCGAACCTGTACCCACAGTTTCGGGTTGGGGGATGAGCGTCATGGCGGGCGCGTTCGTCGTGGCGATGGTCCTGATGATTCGACGCCGTGCGCTGACTCTGAACGAACACT
>CBDUZY010000481.1:0-3117 GCA_965371825.1 uncultured bacterium | reverse complement strand
ACTTTACGGAGGCGATGCTCGACCGTGCCCGCGTCCGCGGGATCGAGACGGCCTTCGTTACGCTGCACGTCGGCATCGGCACGTTCAAACCGGTCGGCATCGACGATCTGGCGGGTCACGCCATGCACGCCGAGGCGTACGAGCTGACGGCGGCGACGATTGAGGCTGTGAGAGCCTGCCGCAGTCGCGGTGGTCGGGTGGTCGCGGTCGGTACGACTACGGTGCGCGTACTGGAATCCGCAGCCACTGACGACGTCGAGACTCGGGCGAGCGGCGCAACCCTGTGCCCGGGACGCGGGACGACGGACCTTTTCGTCTATCCGCCCTATGAGTTCCGCGCGGTCGACGCTCTGCTAACCAACTTCCACCTGCCGCGGAGCACTTTGCTCGCGCTAGTGATGGCCTTCGCGGGTATCGACCGGACCCGCCGGGCGTACGCCCACGCCGTCCAGGGTCGATACCGCTTCTACAGCTATGGCGACGCGATGCTGATTCTGTAGCCGGAGTTCGAGCCGCCGGGGAGCTTGCATTGTGCGAACCGATGTGTAGAACCGGGCGTTTGCAGGAGGCGTTCGATTAGGAGCGGTCACATGAAGATCATTCGTCGGCCTAGCGTGTATCTGGTCGGGCGTCAGGTATTGGATGACGGCGAGATCGCCCGGTTTCTCGCCGACCACGGGGTTAGCGGATGGGCGACGGATGCCGAGTCGCCGGGCGAGATGCTGCCGGAGATCGCCGGGCGCCTGTGCTACATGAGCTTCGCCAAGCCCCGCCCCGGGGGGAACAGGGCGTACCTTGGCCACATCAAGGAGGTCGGCCACGGCAGCGTCCTCGAGCACAGCGTGTGGAACTTCATCATCAGCGGGGTTTCGCGGTCGTTCACGCACGAGCTGGTCCGCCACCGGGCGGGCTTCGGGTACTCGCAGCTTTCGCAGCGGTACGTGGACGAGTCGGTGGCGGACTTCATCGAGCCCGGTTGCATCGCGGAAGACCCGGAGTTGCACAAGGTGTGGCTTGAGGCCGTCGAGCGTGCCCAGGAAGCGTACGTCAAGCTGGTGGGCGGCTTGGAGGCCCGCTTCGCGACGGTCGAAGACAAGACGCTCCGGCGGAAGATGGCCCGTCAGGCGGCGCGGTCGGTGCTCCCCAACGCGACGGAAACCAAGATCTTCGTTACCGCCAACGCCCGCGCCCTGCGACATTTTATCGAGTTAAGGTGTAACGAGCACGCCGAGACGGAGATTCGTGAGGTCTCCGGGCAGATGCTCGAGATACTGAAGAAAGAGGCGCCGAGCGTGTTCGGTGATTACGAGTTCGTGGAACTGCCCAATGGGGAGCGGGCGGCGCAGACCCCATTCAGGAAGGTGTAGGTCACGAATTGCGGCACGGAACTTGCGGGCGAGCGTGCCGAGGGTAATTGGGTGCGATCCGGTCTCGGGGGGCTTGCCGGTGCGGCGCTTGTCCTGTGAGAGGGACGTGATCGTGACGGCGCGGCGTTTCGGGGTGGTCACCCCTTTATCCGATTAGGGCCACGGCTTAGGATACGCGACCCGTCGCGCCGCGGAGCGGAGAGGAACGGGAGTAGTCTGGTCGATCGGTCCGGAAACGCCGGACACTACTGAAGGAGTTTCGAGCATGTTGGGCATCAACAGAGAGAGTGACACGCAGCAGCCTGGGCACGAGTGGATCGGTCCTGCTCCGTCGATCACGACACCGCTTCCGGGTCCGAACGCACGACCGCTGATCGAACGTGACGAGAGAAACAGCTCGCCTTCCAACACGCGCGACTACCCGCTGGTCGTGAAGCGCGCCGCCGGATCGGTGATCGAGGACGTCGATGATAACCGGTTTCTCGACTTCGCCGCCGGGATCGCCGTATGTGCGACGGGGCATTGTCACCCCAAGGTCGTGGCGGCAATCGAAGCCCAGGCGAGGTCGCTGATACACATATGCGGGAGCGATTTCTATTACCCCATCATGATCGAGTTGATGGAGAAGCTCGCGTCGATCGCCCCGATGGAGGGGGACAAGCGCGTGCTTCTGACCAACAGCGGCGCGGAGACGGTAGAGGCGGCCATCAAGCTCTCTCGCTTTCATACTCGTCGCAAATGGATCATCGCGTTTCACGGAGCGTTCCATGGGCGCACGATGGGCGCCCTGTCACTCACTTGCTCGAAGGCCAGGCAAAAGGAGCGATTCGGTCCTCTGGTGCCGATGGTGGCCCACGTACCCTATGGGGATGCCGGGGCGATCGAGTCGCAGCTATTCAGGTATCAGATGGCGCCCAACGAGGTGGCGGCGATTTTCGTCGAGGCCCTTCAGGGCGAAGGTGGATACGTGATGCCGCCGGAGGGGTTCTTGTCCGAGCTTCGCGCCCTTTGTGACAAGCACGGCATACTGCTCGTTTGCGACGAGATTCAATCCGGTGCAGGACGGACGGGTAAGTGGTTCGCCTTCCAGCACCACAACGTCGTTCCCGACGTGATCCTGATGGCCAAGGGGCTGGCCAGCGGAATGCCTCTCGGAGCAATCATCTCCAAAGCCGAGGTGATGAACTGGCCGCCCGGTGCACAGGGGAGCACGTTCGGCGGGAACCCGGTTTGCTGTGCGGCTGCCCTTGCGACGCTCGAGCTGGTCGACTCTGGTTTCATGGCGAATGCCGCCGCAACCGGCGAGCGCCTGCGGGCCGAGCTTCGTGCGATCAGCGAGAAGCGTAAGGTCGTGGCCAACGTGCGCGGGTTGGGGCTCATGTGCGGTGTGGACATCGTCAACCGCAGATCGGGCAAACCCGATCCGAAGCTGCGGGCCCGGTTGTTGCAGGCGGCGTTCGAGCGCGGCCTGCTGCTGTTGGGATGCGGCGAGATCAGCATCCGCTTCTGCCCACCGCTTTGTGTGAATGAGACGCAACTCGAGGTGGGGATGAAGCTGTTCGACGAGGCCGTCGCGGCGAGCGCGTAGATCGGATTCCGGCGCATCTATGACCTGGAGCGCCGCGCGGGGTCCCGACAAGTCGGGATTCCATTCGGCTCGCAGTTCAGGTCTACCGTCGGGCTCTCGTGCTCGCGGGTCGCCGCAGCTTTATCTTCATGTCGCGCCGGGTCGCCTTGCTGTTCCCGAGGA
>CBDUZY010000480.1:0-3123 GCA_965371825.1 uncultured bacterium | reverse complement strand
CCACCGACCTGCTCCGATACAGCCGCTGAATCTCTTCCGGCTGCCTCGGCCGCGACTCCCATCCCGAGGATGCCCGCAACATGCTCGGTACCGCCGCGCAGCATGCGCTCCTGGCCACCTCCGACGAGAAGCGGTGCGATTCGCGTCTTGCGTTTGACATAAAGAGCACCGACACCCTTGGGGCCGTGAAACTTGTGGGCGCTCAGGCTGACCAGTTCTGCGCCCCACGCAGTCACGTCTATCGGCACCTTTCCGGCTGACTGCACGGCGTCCACATGCACGGGTACGCCCCTCTCTGCCGCCACGCGAGAAAGCCGCTCGACGTCGAAGAGCACGCCGGTCTCGTTGTTTGCGTGAATCACGGACGCCAGGGCGGTGTCTTCGGTGAGCTTGTCTTCCCATTCGGCCTCGTTGATTCGGCCTTCGCGGTCGACGCCGACGTAGTCGACTGTATACCCCTCGGACTCACACCTCTCGACCACTCGAAGGACAGCCGAGTGTTCGACCGCGGTGGTGAGAAGGCGGCGTCGCTTAGTATGGAGGGACAAAGCGCCGCGGATCGCCAGGTTGATGCTCTCCGTACCGCCGCTGGTGAAGACAATCTCCCGAGCTGATGCACCGATGAGACCCGCAACTTGCTCGCGGGCGCACTCGACGCTGTGGCGCACGGATTGGCCGAACCTGTGGACGCTCGACGGATTGGCATATCCTTCCCGAAGGCACGACACCATCGCATCGACGACCTCCGGTAGCGGTTGTGTAGTCGCGTTGTTGTCGAGATAGATCATTGCGTCGTCTCGAGTCGCCCCGGCCGAACCCAGTCTCAGTGCGCCGGCTTTGGATTATAGCCCTCACAGCGCCAACGCCCACAAGCCGGTCTGCGCTTCGCACGCCCCCTACAGGTGTCATATCGAGCGATACATCGACAACCACTCGTCAACCGCAACCTGCTCCGGGCGACGGGCGAGGTCGAACAGGCCGTCCAGCCGTTCCAGCTCCTCGGCAGTCAGCCCGAAGGACATCGCCGACCGAAGCTTCTTTCGTCTGTGCGCAAACGCACGGCGCACGAAGTCCACGAAATCATGAACCCTTCGCGCGTCGTCAAACACCGAATCAACCACATCCAGGCGCAGCATCACGGAGTCAACTTCCGGAGCCGGCCAAAACGCCCCAGGCCCAATACGGGCCACGGTATCGACCTTGCAAAGCAACTGGGCGGTGATGCTCAAGGGGCCGTAGGCTCTGCATCCGGGAGTTGCGGTGATGCGGTCGCCGACTTCCGCCTGCACGGTAAAGCACAGCCGTCGCACCGACGGGTAATCGACGAGAAGGTTCATGACCAACGGTGTAGCCACCTGGTATGGGAGATTCGCCACCAGCTTGAATCGGCCCGGCGATGTAACGTCGTACGTTCGGATTACGTCACCGACTTCGGACATTAAGCGGTGTTTGGCAGCCAGGATGTCGCCGCAAAAGAGTCTTACACCGTCCGAACCACGGAACCGCTCGGTCAACAGGGCGTACAAATCGCGATCGATCTCCACGCCTATGAGCGATTCGACTCGGCCGGCCATCAGATCGGTCAGTCCCCCCGTACCGGCACCCACCTCCAGGACAACGTCATGCCGGTCGAGCTCCGCGCATTCCGCGAGCTTGCGCATCAGATTGCCGTCTATGAGGAAGTGCTGCCCGAAGCGCTTGCGCGGGTGAATCCCTCTCTCTGACAGCAACTTAACGATCTCGCTCTTGGTTTGGACGTGTCGCAGAGTCTCATCCCCCAGCAGTATGGACCACGGTACGATGCCTGGATGCACGGCCAACTCCGTTCCCGCATATCCGCCAGGCAACTCGACCCGAGAGTGCTATTAGCTCAGCTTGCCGCGCATTGTAAGAAGTTGTCAGCGCCGCACAAATACAGCGCGGAACATCCGTCACACGCCCGGACACTGCCGACCTCTTGCGGTTGGTCGCCTTGGTCGCGGTGGGAACGCCAATACCGGCCGGATACGACGCGCCGGTATCTCTCCGTATATGGGCTGCGCCGCATGCGCCCGGAGGGGAGGGCGCACACGGCGCTGTGGTCGTCCGCGTCACCGGCGGGTAGTTAGTGACGCGAAAGGGGGAGTTTTCCTGTCACGGCGTGCGCGGCTACGGGATTCGCAACGCCCGGGCACAAGGAACGCAAGAGCAGCCCGTCCGGATGGCAACCATCCGCTGCGCCGCCGTATTAACCGTAAGTTAGAGAACCGAGTCTTTCTCCCGACCTTTGGTCAGTCAAGGCCGACGGGGTCGCACCCCGGTGTACGAGAGTAGGGTATGAACGATTCCTGTTAAGTTCTCTACAGATTTATAGGAACCGGGTCCACTGAAGGCAAGCCGCGGCCTGTAAAATAATGTCGCTTGGGCGTGCCCCGAACTCTTTGCTAAGCGTGCTATCCGCGTGCGGTCCGCGGGCCGGCACGGAACGTCAAGCAACGACTACTTCGTTACCATGGCCAGCTGCCCTCGAGCCTTGACCCGGTCGGAATCGAGCCACTCATTGATCGCGACTTGCTGGCGAACCCTGGCCATCTCCGTGGCCAGACTGCGTCTCACCTCGTTGAACTCGTCCTCGTCGGCCCGGATAGTTTCCACCCATTCCACCACGAGAATCGAAGCCCGATCCCGAAGCTCCATCACGGCGAACTTCTCCTCGGCATCGGTCAGCGCAAAGCAGGCGTCGACGATGTCGTTGGGTATCGTCCCGACGCCGGAGTCCAATGCAACCCCTCCGACCGCACGACCACTAGCCGCCTGGAATCGCAAGAGGCGGCTGAAAGCCGACGGCTCGAAGAAACCGCCCGCCCCGTCATCGTCCGCAGCGATCGCCTCGGCCAACTGTTCCTCGGCTTCATACGCTTCGTGTAGGCCGTCGTCTTTCGCGCACTCCATAAGAGAATGCGCCCGCTTCTTTGCGGCTTCAAAAGCCGCCGTCAGCCGCAAGTCGGTCTCGACACGCTCTCGTACCTCGTCGATCGATTCCGCCGGGTGCCCCGGTATGGAATCGACCACTCGAAAGACGTAGCGATTCCCCGTTTCCGGGTCCCTCAGGGGGTACATACCGCTTTGGAACGGGGCGAGATA
>CBDUZY010000479.1:0-3126 GCA_965371825.1 uncultured bacterium | reverse complement strand
GTGCGTGGTCTCCACCGCCGTGTCGCCCGGGAGATCGAGCCAGGCCGAGATCCTGGGCCGGTCCACCTCCGGCAGCGAGACAAACCCCATCCGTCCCCCTCGGCAGTAACCCGCTATAATAAGGCCGGCTGCGATAAATACGGAGATCGTCGCAGCGCGATGTCGCACAGCGAACTCCAGACTGGGGCTGTAGACGCGCACAACAAGCAGCTCGAGCCCATCAGCTAAGAACTTTTGAAAACGACCGAAGGCACCGATGCGTATTTGATCCACGCGGAGATGCTTGAGATGCGACGGAAGGATAAGCTTGGATTCGATGAGAGAGAAGAGCAACACCGGTGCGACGATGGGCGGAATCTGCTTGGCAAAGCTGCCCCACCACCCTTCGAAATAGAGCAACGGCAAGAAGGCCACCACAGTGGTGAGAACGCCAAACGTCACCGGGACCGCCACTTCTTTCGTGCCCTGGACCGAAGCTTCGAGAGGATCCATTCCTGTCTTGAGGTTGGAGTAGACATTCTCGCCGGTGACGATGGCGTCATCGACTACAATTCCGAGCACGAGTATGTAACCGAAGAGGCTCGTCAGGTTCGCCGTCACGCCGAACCAGGGCATGAGGAGCGCGCCTCCGGCGAAGCTGACCGGGATTCCCATCATGACCCAGAAGGCGAGCCGGGGACGCAGGAAAAGCCCGAGGATAATGAAGACGAGAACGCCTCCCTGAACCAGAGACCAGGTGAGCGTGGTGAGCCGGCCGCGAATCCTGACCGATTCGTCATCCCACACGTAGAGATGAATGCCGTCCGAAAAGCGCGCCGATGCCGTATCGGTGTATTCCTGGACCTTTTTGGAAATGTCGATCGCGCTTTCGTTCTCGGCTCGCATCACTTCGATGAAGAGCGACGGTTTGCCGTTGAACTCGACGACCTTGTCACCCTCTTCGAAGCCGTCAATCACCGTCGCAATATCGCCGATCAAGACCTCGGCCCCGCCGGATGCCCGAATCGGGATCTTCTCGAACTCCTCCCGGGTGTAGGCTTGACCGCGCGTACGGACGATGAGAGTGCCGCTGGGGCTCCGGATGGCCCCCGCGGGCAAGTCGATAGACGAGCGGCGGATGGCATCGGCAAGATCACGAAAACCCAGATTGTAGGCATCCAGTCGGTCCAGGTCCGCTTCGATCGCGATCTCGTACCTCCGCTTGCCTTCGAGATTCACCCGACTGACTCCATCGATCTCGATAAGATCCTCTTGCACGCGTCGGGCAACTTTTCGCAGTTCGTCCGCCGACAGCTCGCCCGTGACGGCGACCTTGAGGACCTCGGTCCATTGCGAGGAATCCGGAACACGGATTCGCGGCTCCTCTGTTTCGCTGGGAAACGTGGTGATGCCATCGATGCGGTTCCTGACGTCCTCCATGAGGACGCGTGGATCGTATCCGTCCTTGGCTTCGACCCAGATGCGTGCTCGTCCCCGCATACCATCGGTGTGGAGCATCTTGATACCGTCGACGCCCTGAAGGGCGTTCTCGATCGGGATCAGGATCGCCCGCTCCACATCCTTGGCCGTTGCCCCCCGGTAGGGCATCTCTATGAAGACGACGTTGTAGCGCCGAGTTGGCACGACCTCGAGAGGGACCCGGAAAATCGCGGTGTAGATACCGGCCAGCAGAATCCCCACCATGAGAAAATTCGCTGCGATGCCGTTGTTAGCGAACCAGCGTATCATGCCGACTACTGACTCTCCTATAGTTGTTCGTTTCCGCCGGCCTTGTCCTTGGACTCGAAACCGACCACGCTTTGCGTTGCCACATTCGGATCCGGCAGGATCTCGACCTCTGATCCGTCCGGCGCATAGATGAGGTGCGTGGTGGCCAGCAGGGCCCCGTCGGGAATCGTCGGGTCTCGTACGACGACGTGCTCCTCGTCGGACCAGATGATCTCGATGCGGCACGATTCGATCGTCAGGTCATTCGGATCGACGAGAATGATCCGATCAAGCTGCCGCACCGCCATGCGCGGTACGACGATAACGTTCTTCAGCACGTGCCCCGACATGGTCGCGACGACAGGTTGGCCGATCCGCAACGGGGGGTGCTGCGATTTGCGTCCGAATGGATCAGAGATTCTGGCAATAGCGAAAAGCTCCAGCGAACTGGCGTCGAGCGTTCCCTCGGTTCGAATGATCTTCGCCGTCCATACCGTCTCGTTGTGGTTCAGAGCGTCCCGCAGTTGCACGTCGACGGGAGTATCTTCGGGGCCTTCGGGGAGGGTCAGAAACGCCATGTCGCGCGCGGCGATGGGCAGCCGGACCTCAGCAAACTCGATGGCGAAGATGCTGCCCAGAGGAGTACCTGGTCCGACGGACTGCCCCAGGCCGACCGTTCGTCGCCGCACGCAGCCATCGAATGGAGCGCGCACCTTTGTTCGTTCGAGGTTACGCTTTGCCTGGTCCAGTAGGGCTTTCGCGGAGGTCTTGTTCGCCTCGGCCTCGCGCAGTTGCGGCCCGCGCAGCACGAGATCGGTGGGTTCTTCGTTGTATCCGAGATCTTTCCAGTTGAGTCCGGCCTGGTTGGCCCGTGTCTCTTCTTGCGCGTGGGCTGAAATCGCCCGTGCGAGCTGCGCCTCTGCGACGATCACAGCGGTCTCGAAGTCCTGCGGATCGAACTCCACCAGAACATCTCCCTCGGCGAAAAACGCCCCATCTTCGAAACCGGGCAGGATTCGGATGATCTTGCCCGACACCTGCGGAGTCAGAACTACCTCGTTGTGAGCCCGGATCACACCGCGAGTCCGGATGGTCGTGGGGAAATCCTGCACGTGCAACTCCATGGCCCTCGTCTTGATCATACGCGGCTCGGCCTCCGGGCTTTTCGCCTCCTCCGGCTCCACTGAGAGAATCGAATAGCCAACCCAACCCGACACCAACACGGCGAGGGGCACAAAAGCACGTAAGATCATCGGCAAAAAACGCGACCGCCGCTTCCTACTCTCAGTATTCTCTTGCTGAGCGAGTTGCGTCACGTGTTTCGTTTTCTCATAGCGCATAGTCAATGCCTATCGGATACAAAGTTGTTCGCGCTTAGCGAATCTGCCTTTGTGGAAAGTTTCTGCTCCACGGGCTTCG
>CBDUZY010000478.1:0-3147 GCA_965371825.1 uncultured bacterium | reverse complement strand
CCGAAGCGATGTCGATCTCATTGTCGAAGTGGCCGATGTTGCACACGATCGCCTGGGTCTTCATCTTCGCCATGTGTGAGGCCAGGATGATGTTCTTGTTGCCGGTCGCGGTCACGAACACGTCGGCCGTAGCGACGACGTCCTCGAGGGTGCGAACGGAGTACCCCTCCATGCAAGCCTGCAACGCGCAGATAGGGTCGATTTCGGTGACAACAACACGGCACCCCTGAGCCCTCAGGCTCTGGGCACATCCTTTGCCCACGTCACCGAATCCGCAGACCGCGGCGACCTTACCGGCGAGCATCACATCCGTCGCCCGCATTATCCCGTCGACCAGCGAGTGCCTGCAACCGTAGAGGTTGTCGAACTTGCTCTTGGTTACGCTGTCGTTGACGTTGATTGCGGGGAAGAGAAGGGTCCCGGCCTCCTGCCTTTCGTACAACCTGTGTACACCGGTGGTCGTCTCCTCGCTAACGCCGACTACACCCTTGGCGACACGGTGCCACCTTTGCGGATCGCTGTGCAACCCGTCGCGAATCAAACGCAGGATGACCGACATCTCCTCGTTTTCCGCGGAATCGGGATCGGGAAGCTTGCCTCCCTCGGCGAAGGTCTCCTCGGCTTCGAACCCCAGGTGGATCAGCAGCGTGGCGTCTCCACCATCGTCAACGATCAGGTTCGGTCCGCCCTCCGGGAAGAGCAGGGCCTGGTTGGCGCACCACCAGTAGTCCTCGAGCGATTCCCCCTTCCAGGCGAAGACGGGCACGCCGGCTTTGGCGATCGCAGCCGCGGCGTGATCCTGTGTGCTGAAGATGTTGCAGCTACACCAGCGGACGTCGGCCCCGAGTTCGACCAACGTCTCGATCAGGACGGCGGTCTGGATGGTCATGTGCAACGAGCCGGTAATCCGTACACCCGCGAGCGGCTTAGCTTTGCCGTACTCCCTGCGAATAGCCATCAGCCCGGGCATCTCGTGCTCGGCGAGGACGATTTCCTTCCGACCGAACTCGCCCAGGTTGATATCCGCCACTTTGAATTCCTGTACCGCCGTAATCATCGCAATCTCCACTGTACGGATGTTATTCGCCTTCGTGGTTAGCCCCGATCTACGGTTTGAGCCCCAGCCGGCCACGGGCGGAGAGCTTATCGGCTCAGCGACCGCTTGTCCAAAGTGTCCACGAAGCCGGGTCGCGGATCGAAGCTGGCCCAACTCCTTTGCTCGGTGGCTACCGAGGCCAGCGGGCGTTGTTTGCCCACATTGACCCCGTGTGGCGTGACGGGCATCATAGACCCACGGTCCGATTGCGTGCGGATGACCCGATAAATGCCCCAGAGGGAGGGAACCTGTCGCGTGGATGAGCGTCCAAATCCGCAGAAGCCTATCGCCGGTGGACGAACGTCCACCGCGGTGGTCAGGGAGGACGATGACCTGGTTGAGCGGGTACAGCGCGGCGAGACGGAGGTCTACGGAGACCTGGTTCGCAAGTACCAGGACCGGTTGTTCAACACGTGCTGGCGGATTTGCGGTCACCTCGAGGACGCGCGTGATCTGACACAGGAGGCGTTCCTCAAGGCGTTCGAAAACCTGGATCGGTTCCACCGGAAAAGCGGGTTCTACACGTGGCTGTTCCGTGTCGCGGTCAATCTCGCCCTGTCGCACCGGCGCGCCGGCAGGCGGCGGCGGACGACCTCTTTGGATCAGGGTACCGGTCCCGGTGGGACGCAGGCTGAGAGCCTCGCCAAGCGTGTACGACACACCGACGACAACGACCCGGCGACCGCTACCGGTGACGCGGAACTACAAGGGGCCGTCGTTCGGGCACTGCAGGCACTTGACGACGACCATCGGGCAGTGGTCGTGCTGCGGGACATCGAGGGACTCGACTACCGGCAGATTGGGGAGATCCTGGAGATTCCTCCCGGGACGGTAAGGTCTAGGTTGCACCGGGCGCGGACGACTCTCAGGTCGGCGATCCTTCCGTCCCCCGCGCCGGAGTCGCAGGCAAACGAAGGTGGCTGAAAGTCATGGCTGACCTCAACCAAGAAGAGCTCGGCGAGTTGCTCTCGGCGTACTTGGATGGCGAGCTCGATTCGACGGAGACCCGGCTTGTCGAGGAGGCGCTGGGCGACGACGAAGCTGCGCGCCGGACTTTGAATGAGCTTCGCCGAACGAAGGAACTCGTAGGCGCACTGCCCCGACATGCAGCACCGAGTTCAATCGCGACGGAAGTGCAGTTCAGACTCGAGCGAGCCGAGTTGCTCGGGCCCACGGACGAACCTCAAGTGCCGTTTCGTGGCCGGCGTACCTCGTGGACCGCGCGTCTGTCCATGGCCGCCATGGTCGGACTGATTGGCCTCGTCGGTTGGTGGTATCTGACCGAGCGTGGGGCGCACGAGCCCGGTATGGGCACCGATGTTTTCGTCATGGCGGATTCTGCCGACAAGGAGGATCTGGGGCTCGACGAAGATGCGCCACGCGCAACGCGCGGCGACGGAGGGAAGGGGGGTCGAGCGGAGAAGAAGGGCACGACTAGTCCCAAGCGACGCGCGCTGGGCGAAAGCCGCTCACCCAGTGCATCGAAGGCGGCGGCGAGGGCAGTGAAGCCCGGACCGAGCGCCGATGCAAGATTGGCGGAAGGAACAGATGTCGCCGCGCTGCAAACTCACGCGTTCGCCAGTGAGACGATTCGATTACGCCTGACGGTCAACAGTCGGGCCGAGGGCGACGCTCTCGAGGCCCGCCTCGTCGAACGGTTGAAGGATAGACGGTCGGTCGACCTCGCGAAGACGCCCCGCCGCAAGACTTTGAACGCCTCATCGGCTGGGAGCTTCTTCCATCGCGGCGCTGCCGGCGTGAACTTCAACGACGCAAGAACGGGGCAGATCCTCGTTCGCGCATCGCGGGAGCAGATCGACGGGCTGGTGGACGAGCTCGCCGCGGCGCGCGGCATCACCGAAAAGATCGCCCTGACCGCCGGGGCGGCGGAGTTCACCGGTCTTCGACGCGCTCGACGCGCTCTGCGTCTGCTTACGGATGCCGATCCTCCTCCCCCCGCGGACAACGAGTTTCTAAGAGAGCTGCTGAAAGGAGTCGGCGTCGATCCCGCGTTGCTCGAGTCGGTCGCGACCCCGGGCGCGCCCCCGCAA
>CBDUZY010000477.1:0-3160 GCA_965371825.1 uncultured bacterium | reverse complement strand
GGCTGCTGATTTCTGCCACGGCTGCAACTCCCGACGAATCGGTGCGGGACCTGGATCGGGCCATTTTCGTGCGGCCTGAGGCGATTCCACCTGACGTGGTTACGATGAGCTCGAAAGTGCGCATACTCCGACGTCGAGGACCCGCTTTACATAAAACCCAAGACGATTCTTCTGTTTGCCGACGCAAGGGAATCCATCTGTCGAATTCTGGCCGGCCTCTCTCCGGAAACAGAACCGGTCGCACCCCAACGATCTGATCAGTCCGAGGACCGGGATCCCTATGCCCGCGACGTCACTGCCACCAGGGATGCGCAGAAGATCATCTTCGTCCCGGGCTAGGGAACGGCGCTCACGCCGCCACGAATGATCAATCCTGCGATTCAGGCAACCTGCTCCACCGCCTTGACAATCTTACATAAAGGATGTTCCGTACGACGTTTGAGTCCCCGACAGGTCCCAGTAGAACACAACTTGGGTGCAAACGCGCCATTCCGGAAAAGGAAGTCGCGCCCTCCAGGGCACGGAGGGTTCCACTCGCTGAACGGCTACGTCTAGCCTACCTGTCTTACTCGCGTAGACGAAGACCTTGCCGCAGGTTTCCCAAGACAACAAGGCCGGCTCGTGCTCATCTCATTTCGTGGCAGGTCAGGCAGAGTTCGGAGCCGTAGATCGGAACGGTGAGCAAGTGCGGTTCCGTTGTGTAGAGGTCGTGGCACGACACGCATGCAACCTTTCCGTCCGGTAGCGCAACCTCGTCAGGGAGCAGGCTGATCGGGAGAAGGGGAGTAAGGTCCTTCGGACGGGAGAAGGAGTCATAGGTCACACCGACGGGGTGGTTGCGGCCGCTGCCTCCGAAGTCGCTTAACAAACTCGTCCACGGCGTGTCGTTCTTGGATGCGGTGGCCGTCGCCCCGTCGTGGCAGGAGAGGCACTGTCTCGTGGTGGAATCGAGCATCCTGGCGGACGCCGCTGAGTTTTTCCGATCAGCCGAGACGTGCGCGACCCCCAGGGCAAGCCAGTGCATGGAGCGCGCATCGTGGAACTCGGCCCTGCTGTGGCAGGTTGCACAGAAGACCTCCGGCTCCGTGGGCTTCGACTTATGATCGCGCAGGGCAGGCCCGGGTTCTCCCTGGACGGGCGGAATCTGCGTGTGACACGTAAAACAGGTTATCGCCCCGCTGTCATCCAGCGGCCAGCCCGATGGGACAGTGATCGCCAGCGACGGAATGACGCCTACCGGGTGATTCGAGATTCCCGGACCGGCTCCCCGTCCACCGCCGTATGCAGGCGAAACTCCCAGCGCGACCGCAAGCAAGCCCGATAACGTCGCCCCGACCAGGCCGATACGTGCGGGACACGATCGGATTGGGCGAAAGAGGAAAGTCGCGAGTTGGCTCATCACGGTGTCCCAGCCGGGCGGAGGCAGGACGACGCGCCCCCCCACCTCGAGAGTGGCTCACGGCGTTGATCGGCGGGTTGACGGCGAGCCTGTAAGCCGGAAGTGACGATCCGAAAGCGCCGGAGAGTGCAGCCGTAAGCGATGTGCTGGGCCGGTCTCCCCAGAGCGTTGCTTGAAGTCGCCTCAGTACCGATAAATGTCAGCCCCCTCGGACGGCCAAGGCGGTGGACCGAGAACCTAACGCCACTCTTCCCACCTATTGCGCTGACCGGCGGCAACTGGCGTGCTATGATCAGTATCGCGTAAGGGGACAGGGGAACGAGGGGTTTGTGCGCGCACGAAGGTGCGGCATCTCATCATTGGGTGGACCACAGTGATCGCGGTAGTTGCGGGAATTCTCGCCTTGATGCCCGTCGGGCAATCGGAGCCGCTCGAGCATCTCGGCTCCCTGACGGAGCAGCTCCGCGCCCCGACCCGTCTCGCAATCGCCCCCGACGATTCCATCCTCGTGTCCGATCCACTGAGCAGACACATCGTTCGATTCGACGCCTCGGGTAGCCTGGTGAACGTTTGGCCGATACCGGAGGAACCGGTAGGCGTGGCCGTCCACCCGGACGGGCGCGTATTCGTCTCCCTGCGCGCTGAGCCGAGGGTGGCGGTCTACGATAGCGCGTTCAATCTTCTGGGGTACTTGGGCGAGGACGATCCCTTGGTCTCGTTCGCGGGGCCGATCGACATCGAGGTCGCCGCGGACACCGGGCGGATCCACGTCGTCGATGCGGCGGGAGACAGGGTCTACGCATTCAACAGCGACGGCAGTCTGGCACTGATCCTCAGCTCACGGGGAAGCTGGCCGGGCGAGGTCCTTTACCCGAGCGCCATCACCATCGACGAGTCCCACAACCGCATCATCCTCGCCGATCACGACAAGTTCCGCCTTCAGGTGTTTACGACGGCCGGAGTGTTTCTGAAGCAGTTCGGCGGCCGAACGAAGCCGGCGGGCGTGCTCCAGGAAGGCTGGATGCCCCGGCCGCTGGGGCTGACGGTCGACGGCGATGGGCGAATCTTCGTCTCCGATGCTCTGATGGGCACTGTCCGCGTCTTCGACCGGACCGGTGTGGAACTCGGCAAGGTCGTCGATTACGGGTACGAGCCGGGCGACCTGCGAATCCCCTGCGATCTGGCCGTCAGCAACGACGGGACACGGCTGTACGTCGCAAGCCTGGGAAGCTCGCGCGTCGAGGTGTACGGCCTGACCGGCAATGAGTTCAGCGGCGCCGCGGCGTCGACAGCGAACGCGGGCTCGTCAACCACGGAAGCAGCTCCCGAAGTGTTTGGCATCGCGGCAACGGCGATTGCCGACGATGACTGGTTGAGCGGACCGCACAGGGTCGAAGAAAGGGCTGATCTCTGCGAGCCCTGCCACACGATCACAGGCCAGCCTGGTGCAAGCGGAGGTACGGTCGAAGGCCAAACCGTCATCTGCCTGTCATGCCACAACCCCGGCGGGCGAGCGCCCAACGTACCCGTTTACATCCGAGACCTTGCGGACCCATTCGGGACCAACCCGTCGGCCGCCGATGGCCGGGGCCGTTCGCATGCCTGGGGCGTCCCAGCCGTGAACCCGTTGGCTGACTCGGTGGGTCCCTTGCCCCGTGTGCCGCCTCTGCCCCTCGACGGCGACGGGAACATCAAGTGTTCGACCTGCCACAACCAACACGACACGATCTACGGCCCATTCTACCTGCGGGTCAGCAACGA
>CBDUZY010000476.1:0-3163 GCA_965371825.1 uncultured bacterium | reverse complement strand
CGTAACCGTCGAAGAAAATGCCGGGCGTGGACGCACCGTCCACTTCCTCCGGGAGGATCGCCCCGTCGCAGGACTCCCCGAAGCCCACGGGGCCGAGCGGACCGGTTTCGAACACCACTCTTAGTTGCACGTTTCCGCAGCCCAGCCAACCGGTTCCGTTACCGGCTCCTTCAGTGTCTCGGTTCAGGCCTCCCCGATTGGCATGGAAGTATCTTCTGTTGACCTCGGGGGCGTAGGTTTCTTCGTCCAGGTCGTCGAACGGCTCCATCAGGTGCGTGAGGCCCACGGCGACCAGGTCGTCCGGGTTGAAGACTGGATCACGACTCGTCCATTGCGGCGGCTCCGGCGTAATCGTCTCCGGATTAGTCGGGCTCGGATCCAGGAACTCGTTAAAGTCCGGATTCGGGTACTTGTAGCGATCCTCCCAGGCCTGACGATACCACGTCGGTTCCGCGGTCCGCTTGCGGGTGTCCATCGCGGCGCTGCCCAACCCGGGGGCGGCACGCATCTTGGTGGTCGCCTCCGTGCTTCCACCCGGACCGTTCTCGGCGATCACGTCCTCCCACGAGTCCGGCGGATCGTACTGTCTGTGGTAGCCTATGATGCACGCTCTGAGGAGGATGGGAAAACCGGTTATGGGGTCGGTTATGTCACGGCACGCGAAGCTGTTGTTGTCCGGCCATTGAATCGAGCAGATGCAGGGAGTATTCGGCGCTTTGTTGAGCGGATCGATCGACCCAACGATCGGCCGGCCACCCGCCTGCGCTATGAGCTCGTCGACGCCCGTCCAGCAGACCTCATCCCGTCCTCTACATTCGCTGTCGTCCACGCACGGATCGAAGGAGCTCGTTAGAGGATCGGATTGATCGAGACAGTAGCCGGCGCGCCCGGGGTAGTTGTCGCGGATATAGGAGTCGTCAGCGTACGAGGTGGAGTATTCGGGTGAGAAGCACTGGAGCGGCACGTCAGCGTTGTCACTCTCCGGATCGTAGACCTTGATCCAGTGCTGCCGGCCCGTGTTGATGTTCGGCGGCGAAACGTCCGGGTCCCTCAGGCAGGGATCCCATCGCCGCATGAAGTTCTCCCAAGGTTCGACAACGTTGCACGCTTCGTTGTTGTCGGAGTCATCGTACTCGCAGCGCTGGGGCGTGTCCTCTCGGTCCAGTTCGTCGGGAAGCCGCTCACACTGCGGGAGATTGCAGCAGGGGTCCGTATCTGGGTTACAGTTGGCCGCGCTTTCCGCGCAATCCACGTCTGGGCTTAGCCACATGCACTCATCGGGAATGCCGTCCTCTGTAGGTTGATCGCACGCCGCATCTCCTGCGGTCAGGGGCAATCGATCAAGTAACTGACTTGCCGCGATGTCCAGGTCGTCGGCTATCCCGTTTCCGTTGCAGTCAATGATCGTTCTGCCTTGCGCGTCAGTCCACTGGGTCCCATCGCAGAAGTCCTGGGCCCCCTGCGGTCTCATGCCTTGGCAAGAGGCGCGAGCGGCCGGCGAGCCCGTACCGTAGGGACAGCAATCCGGGTTTCCGTCGTTGTTGTTATCATCCAAGTACACGCAGTTGTCGTCGTTGGTGGGCAGCCCGTCGCCGTTCAGATCTATCCACGCTCCGCGGAGGTCAGGAAAGCCATCGCCGTTCCAATCCATCATGTTGTTCGCTTCGTCGAGCGCGTCCCACTTACCGTCACCGTCCATGTCCACAAAGCGCTCGCCCGGCTTCCACACCGGAGCCCAGCTCGTCGTGGTATGAAAGCTACCGAAGCTGACGAAATCCGGTCCGTCATCCTGGCCGTCGGGGTCTCCGGTTGGATCGATAATGCTGGCGGACTGTGAAACAAGAAAGCGCTCCGACGCCCCGTACTCATAGTGCGCGCTTGCGTTCAGGTCGTAGAAGTTTGCCGGCGAGTTCCTCAAATTGGGATCCGCGAGATTGTCGTTGACGGGCGGATTGCCGTCGGCGAGGTCACGACTCGGGTCGACCAACGGAGGCTGGATCGCCCACGGCAGATCAATCCAGTCGGTGGTCGTACCGCTGATCACGATGTCGCCGTAGCTCACTTCTTCCCAGTACTCGGCGAAGGACCCGATGGCGGGGTTGGTGGCGTCGAAGTAGATGTTGTGGATCAGCTGCCGACTGATGAGGCCGCCCGCGGGCTGCGCAAGCGGATCCCTGTTCGGCCCGGGATACTGCTTCGGCGAGTTGGCCAGAATCACGAGGAACTGGCGCTGTCCGCCCCAGACCACCGCCTGGGCGGCAATGGTGCTGACCAGGCCTACGAGCACCAGCCTTCTGATTCGCGTCATCGAACCGCCGTCTTTCAGTGATTTCATCTCACACGCACTCCCGTCGGACGCTGCTCCCCGCATCCGCGGAAAGACGGATGCCGGGTAACTCCTGAAACATCATTATCACAGAGCAACGGATTCACACCCGTTGCCCGACGGCGGGCCCCGGTTCCGTTAGTCGGGTCCACCGTAAAGAGTGTGTCGTTTACTCCCGATTGACGCCGGCTGACGTAGTAGACCCCGCTTCCGAAGTCGTAATCCAGACTGCGTGTGGTCGCCGGCCCACCATTCAAATAACGGGTTGCGATTACAGATGCGTCGAAGATGTCAAGGCGCCAGATAACCTCGCCGTACCCATCCACGACAAGCGGATGGATGTCGCCGTCAAATGTGATCCCCGTTACGTAGTTCATCCCCGGCGGGTCAATCCGACCGATGACCTCGCTCTCCGCGAGAACATTCCCCGCGTTCATCGACATCGCTACGCCCTGGACCGTAAGACACAAGGTCGCCGCTCTGGCACTCGACCCAGTTACTCGTCGCCTGAGAACCGGAAGCCTTGAATCATGTCGACCCGGATGTGTAGTGTTCGTCTTCATCTGTCAATCCCCTGAATATGCATACCCTGAAGCTACTGTGCGGCACTGAAGTGCGGTCTCTTCAGTTCGACACATTCCGACTCTGCACCTAGGCCTCACGCCGTAAACGACGGGCGGCCAGGCACTTCGGCTTATGACACTCGCCTCACGCTGCGGCCAGAAGCTCGTCTGCCAGAACATGGACTACCGTATCGCCTCCCGAGTTAGATCAAGGTACAAAGCCCATCCGGCTAGGCCGGTGATCTGCCCAGCGGTGTTGAAGCTCGCGTGTATG
>CBDUZY010000475.1:0-3165 GCA_965371825.1 uncultured bacterium | reverse complement strand
TTGCGACGGGCGGCGCCTCCTCCGGCGATGCCAAGCGCACACGATACCGCCCCGCGCCCCAACGGCAAGTGGCGGTCTTTTTCGCCCCGGTCAAGCCGGACAACAATCGACACGCAGCGAGGCACAAGAGGCGGTCCTCGCACGTTCCAAACTACTGGCCGGCGCCTCGAGCATCACCTATCATCCGAGTGCCTTGCCAAAGGAGCAACAATCCGTGGGGTCAGCGAAATCGAGGATCGGGCTTTGGATGATCGGCGCCGGCGGTCGCGTTGGCAGTGCCGTCGCCCTGGGTCTGTCTGCTCTCGGCAAACGTAAGGCCTCGACGACGGGCATGGTCAGTGAGCTTCCGGTCTTCAAACCGGCCCGACTGATCGATCCGGGCTCAATTGTCGTAGGCGGACACGAGATCCGCTCCGGATCGCTCCTCAGCGAGGTCAAGACGGCCCACAAGCGGGCCAACCTGTTCGACCAGGATTTGATCCGGGCCTGCACACCCCAGCTACGGGCGATGCAACGGAACATCCGTCCGGGAACGCTGTACGGATCGGGACCCGTGATCCGCAGGCAGGCTGACCTCACCGGCCTCGGGCCGGAGCGGACCGCAGCCCAGGCCATCGAGAGGATCGCGGCTGACATCCGGTCCTTTCGCGATAGGCTGAGGCTCGACCTGGTCATCGTCGTTCACGTCGCATCGTCGGAGCCGGCTGTTCGACCGGCCGCGGCCCACAGGGACTTCGGCAAGCTCCAACGAGCGCTGGCAAAACCGGGCGGCAGAATCCTGCCGACGAGTTCGCTCTACGCCCTCGCGGCGTTGGAGGCCGGCTGTCCGTTCATAGACTTCACGCCCTCGACGGGCATTCGCGTGCCCGCGATTCGGCAACGGGCCGACGAGCTCGGCCTGCCGTACATGTGCGGCGACGGCAAGACCGGTGAGACACTTGTCAAATCCGCCCTCGCCCCGATGTTCGCGATGCGCAACCTCGATATTCTTAGCTGGGCGGGCCAGAACCTGCTGGGCAATCGGGACGGCGAAGTGCTCCGCGACCCGCGGACCCGGGCCTCAAAACTGAGGACCAAGGACAAGGTCGTCTCGGGGATCGTCGGCAAGTCCACGGCGACGCACGTGGGCATTGACTACGTCGAGTCGCTCGACGACTGGAAGGTGGCGTGGGACTACATCCACTTCGCCGGCTTCTTGGGCACCAAGATGTCAATGCAGTTTACCTGGCAGGGCAGCGACTCGATTCTCGCCGCCCCGCTGATCATAGACCTGGTGCGTTTCACGGAACTCGAGTGCCGGCGCGGGGCGGGCGGCGCGATGCGTCATCTGGCCTTCTTCTTCAAGGACCCGATCGACGTGAAGGAGCACGCCCTCGCAGCGCAGTGGCGGCGACTCGTGGAGCATGTGACCGGGACATCGTGATGCCGTGGTATCCAGGGCATTCGTGAACCGGGGCACGTCCATGCCGGGTCGGATCGCTCGGCCAGGTGAATCGCGTGCCGTTGTCAGGCAACTATGCCACAGGCGCACCATGAAACTCGCCTACAGCTCCAACGCGTACATGAAGTGCTCGATCGAGGAGGCTATTGGGCGCATCTCCGGACTCGGGTTCGAGGGCATGGAACTCATGGCCGACGTGCCTCACGCCTGGCCGGCGTCGACTGGTCAGAAACAGATCGACGCGATTAGGCGTCTGCTCGCCGAATCCGGCATGAGCCTCTCCAACGTCAACGCCTTCATGATGAATACCGTGGGAGACTTCTGGCACCCATCGTGGATCGAACCCGACGCCGATCTCCGCAGGCTCCGCGTCGAGCACACGATCGCCGCCCTTCGGATGGCCCGCAAGCTGGGTGCGGCCTGTATCACTACCGAGCCAGGCGGACCGCTCGAAGAGGGCATGTCTCGCAAGGAGGCGCTCGATCTGTTCGTAGCGGGGCTGAACGAGGCGCTACGCGTCGCCGGGGACGAGCGGATCCAGTTGCTGGTCGAGCCCGAACCGGGGCTCTTGATCGAGAACGCCGAGCAGTTCCTCGAACTGGCGGGGCGGATCGAGTCGCCGATGTTCGGGCTCAACTTCGACGTGGGCCACTTCTTTTGTGTGGGCGAGCCGTTACCTGAGACGATCGAGCGGTTGAAGCACCTCACGCGCCACTACCACATCGAGGACATCGCCGCGACGCGCGTGCACGAACATCTGATCCCCGGTCGCGGGGCGATCGACCTCGCTGCGGTGTTGGAGGCTGTTCGGAGCACCGAATACGACGGTTGGATCACCGTGGAGCTGTACCCCTACCTCGACGATCCGGACGGAGCGGGACGCGAGGCGCTCGGACACCTGCGGGGGTTGATGCCCTCATGACCGGCAGGCTTCGAGCCTATCTCGCCCTGGTTAGGCTACCGAACCTGTTCACAGCCGCCGCGGACGTAGCGGCTGGTTTTCTGTACGTTGGCGGCCGTCTCGACGACTGGCGGGAACTCGGGTGCCTGACGGCGGCATCGATGTGCCTCTACGCCGGTGGAGTAGCACTAAACGACGTCTGCGACGCGGACCGCGACAGGCACAACCGCCCGACGCGCCCAATTCCTTCCGGACGTGTCTCGCGGCAGGCGGCCCACAGGCTTGCCTTCGGCCTGTTGACCGCCGGAGTGGTGCTAGCCCTTACGGTATCGCGGCGGGCGGGGTTGATCGCCGCCCTCCTGGTCCTTGCCATCGTGCTGTACGACGATGTCTTCAAGCGGACCGCGCTGGCCCCCACGTTCATGGGGTTATGCCGTGCCCTCAATCTTGCGCTCGGAATGAGCGAAGCCGCGGAGCTGATTACCGTCTTCAACGCGGCGCCGCTCGCGCTCATGTGGCTATACGTTGCCTCGTTGACCTTCTTCGCCCGCGCCGAGACGGGAGAGAGCCGGCCGACTGAGCTTTGGCTTGGCGCAGGCGGTTTGTGTTTGGCCTTCGCCCTTCTCGGCCTATTGCCGTTGATGCTCCCGGTCGGTCACGCCGGGGCGCAATTCCCGGCGCTGGCTCTTGCGTGCGCACTGGGACTTGTGGGATTCCGTGCAGCCCGCCGACCGTCCCCGCGGGTGGTACAGGCTGCCGTCGGGCGATTCGTGATCTCGCTGGTTCTGTTCGACGCTTGTCTCGCCTGGGCAGCGGCCGGACC
>CBDUZY010000474.1:0-3171 GCA_965371825.1 uncultured bacterium | reverse complement strand
ATAACGCCCTCCAACTGCCAAGGCGTGGTCGAAGCAGCCGGATAGAAGAAATGCCAACTGATGTTGACCTTGAGCGCGGTGTCGGCGTCCGGGGCTAGGACATCTCGGTAACCGGCCAGGTTCATCACCCGGTGGTAGTCCTCCAGCACCGTCTCCGGCGAGGTCCGAACAACCGCAACCTTGGAACGTCCCACCAGTCTCCTCTCTATTTGGAATACGCCCAACAGGTCGGCCCGCGCTGCAGACCCTATGTCTGAGGGCTCGGGCCGCCCAGCAGCCCCTCGATTCCTTCCGGCCCAAACAGTGCCACTTGGTAGGCCACAACGAGCGCACAGATCGTCCAAAGCACAATCGTCAAGAGCAATGCCCTGTCCCTTAGCACTATCTCCGTGGGACCGGTGTGGACTCCCAGCTCCGTTATCATGGCGAATCTGAAGATGCCGTATACGACGAGCGGCAGAGTGTAGAACAGATGTTCCTTGTGAAACGGCGCCGGGTGGCCTTGCGTATCCAGCGTGTAGAGCAGGAAAGTTATCACGGCGATCCCGGCCGAGACGGTCAACAAATGGTTGAGCAGGTCGGGCGTGTATCGTACCAGCGTGCGGCGGTGATCCCGGACGTCCGCTTCGTTCCCTATCATCGTGATCTCGCACCGCCGCTTGCCGAAGCCCATGAACAGGCAGAGCGTGAATACGCACGCGACAAGCCATTCCGAGGTCGGCACACCAACGGCGAGCGACCCGGCCAGGGCTCGGAGTACGAAACCGGTCGCAACGATAATCACGTCCAGTATCACCCGGCGCTTTAGGGCCAGTGAGTACAGGACAGCCATCGCCAGGTAAGCTCCCAGGACGACCGTTACCTCCACCGGCAGACGTAAGGCGGAGACCAACCCCGCTAGTACCGCGAGGACCAGGGCCGTTCCGACGGCGGCGACAGGTGAGAGGCGACCGCTCGCAACGGGGCGATTCCGCTTGGTTGGATGACTGCTGTCGGCCTTTCGGTCTATAACGTCATTGATGGCGTAACCGGCGCTCGCCGCCAAGCAGAACGCGATGAAGGTCAGCGTCACGTTCGGCAGAGACTCGACGGAAGCCAGTTTGAGACTCGCGGCTGGGCCGGCGAAGACGACCACGTTCTTAACCCACTGCTGGGGACGAATGAGGTCGACGTAGTCACGTAGGCCTGCGCCGGCGTGCGTTGTAGTTGCCTCGATGGTCTTCACCGTTTTCGGGTCAGCCTTCGGAAACCGGACTTCGTTCATCACAGGTCGTCCGGCGACGCCGGGCATTATAGGCCCTTGAGCGGCCGGGGACAGCGGCTTCATGGGACACGTGGGCCGTCGGGACCGTCGAGACTGTCGGCACTGTCGGCACTCTAAGGTTGCTCGACCAACCAAACCGGCTGCTGCATGTGAAAAGAGAAAGTCCGGCGAGGCGATTGTTGAATCGCCCGCCGGACTTCGTCTTTCCGATAACCGTAGTTGTGATCCGGCGAACACCCGCGTCAAGGCGCCATGATCGCCCGCTCGCAGCCGTTACGACCTGTACTTGACCGAGCAGCCGTAGGGATCGGTTCTGCTTGTGGCGACCGTCGAACCCTCGAGGAGCGCCCGGATCGCCTCTTCGACGTAGTTGCGACTGTCCGTCTTGTTTCCGGCGCTGTCGTCGTCCATCGCACCCATGTAGGCGAGAACGCCCTTTTGATCGATGACGAATACGTGCGGGGTCGTCTTCGCCCCGTAGAGCTTTCCGACCTCTCCGGGAGCATCCAGAAGGATCGGGTACTTGATGCCTGTCTTCTTCGCCCACGCCCGAATGTTGCTGACGTTCTCCGCGCTGGTCTTCGTCGAGTCGATGCCGATCCACTCGACCGGCTTGTTCTTGAAATTGGCTAGCACCTTCTCCGCCGTGCCCGCGCGAACGTGCCGGTTACACACCGGGCACTGGTGATTCGACCACTCGAGGACAACGATCTTGCCCTTGAAGTCGGCGAGCTTGTGCTCGTTGCCGTTGAAATCCTTGAGGTTGAACTGCGGTGCAGGCTTGCCGATTTGGGCTTTCGGCTCCGCCCCGTACGCTGCGCCGGCGGATAGTGCAAAGGGCAAGGCAAAGGAGAGGGCCGCCCCGGCAAACCATACTTGTCGTCTACTTCTCATCGTCGTCGTTCTCCGGTAGAGGTTCGGTGTTCCACGTCCCGCCCGCCCGGGGTGGGCTTGCGGCCGATACCTACGTGTATCCCTGGAAACGGGCCAACCATTTCATATGGACCCCGGTGATGTGCCCCAAGATACGGTGGCATTACAATGTCGGTGCGGGGGCAGGCCTGGTTCGGTCAGGCTCCGGCGATTTCCCGACCGGAGAGGCCGGCCGGGGGCCTGTGATGGCGGCCAACTTAAGGTGCGAATGGCCGTCCTGTAGTTTTACTGACTAAGGATTGGATGCTTCGTGAGTAGTGGCCCGCTTAACGCGGTTGTGCTCCTTTCAGGCGGTTTGGATTCCGCGACGACCGCGGCTATCGCCGGCGAACGTGGTCATGCGATCCATGCCTTGACGTTCCGATACGGTCAGCGACATGAGGTCGAGGTGGCCGCGGCTGCCCGGGTCGCAGAGGCGCTGGGCGCGGCGCGGCACGTCGTACAGACGATTGATCTACGTGCTTTCGGCGGATCGGCTCTTACCGACTCGATCGCCGTGCCCAAGTCGGAGCGCGTCACCGACATTGAGGCCGGTATCCCGGTTACATACGTACCCGCGAGGAACACGATCTTCCTCGCCTTCGCCCTTGCCTTCGCCGAGGTCATCGACTCGCGGGACATCTTCATCGGTGTGAACGCCGTGGACTACTCCGGCTACCCGGACTGTCGACCCGAGTTTGTGAAGGCATTTCAGCATCTAGCCAACATCGCTACCAGAGTCGGCGTCGAGGGCGGTAAGATGACGATTCACGCCCCGCTCATTTCCCTGTCGAAGGCCGACATCATAAGAGAGGGCTTGCGCCTCGGAGTCGATTTCGGCCTCACGCACAGTTGCTATGACCCGAAACCGGATGGTCTGGCGTGCGGGGCGTGCGATAGCTGCTTGCTCCGCAAGCAGGGCTTCTCGGAGGCCGGCATTGTCGATCCGGTCAGATATGTCGACCTGCCAGGTACGTCGTCGCTCTAGATTTTCG
>CBDUZY010000473.1:0-3172 GCA_965371825.1 uncultured bacterium | reverse complement strand
CGCAATCAAGTGAGGCGCGACTATTTCCACCGCGCCACCAGATATGGCCACACCCCCGTCGATCGGGGTTCCTTTGGGGCGGATTGCAGCCCGTCGCGATGGTGGTACAATACTGGGCTCGGTCCCGGGTGGGACCGACTAGAGGACGGTCAACGGCTTTTGCCCGAGTGACGGTAGTAGAGGTGGCCTATGTCGCGTGTTTGTTATTTCACCGGTAAGAAGACTCGAGCAGGGCGATCCATCGCAAGACGCGGAAAGGCCAAGTACCTCGGCGGTGTCGGTCGGAAGACCACGGGTATATCGAAGCGTAAGTTCAAGCCGAACATTCAGCGCGTCCGGGCCCTCGTCGACGGCAAGGTGTGCCGGATCAAGGTGTCGGCCAAGGCGATCCGCATGGGCCTCGTTGTAAAGCCGCCCAGACGTGATTGGAAACCGCCGACAACCGAAACCGAAGTGCCCCAGGCCCCGGAGGCGGCCCCGGAACCGCAGACCGAACCGACCGACGTGTAGCCGCACCGGCCGGACGTAACTGGTTCAAGAAGGTCCGATCCGAGCGAGACGCCTGTATCCCCAATTGTATTCCCAACCGCCTTCCAGGCACGGTCGCGCGCGGGGTCTGATGAATGAGCGGGCTAACAGCCTCTTGAAGAAGGCGTGGCACGGGTTTTCAACCCGTGTTTGCACCGGTTGGGAACCGGTGCCAGATCTGTTCGGTGGTCCATATCAACAGGCTGCTAACGAACCCGTCACGGATACACGTAAGTCGCCTGCAAGCCGAGCGGGATGCCGATCTTCCAATAGAGAACAAGAAACGCCGACCACGCGATCAGAAACGAAACGGAGAAAGGCAGCATCATCGCCGCGACCGTTCCGATTCCGGTTTGCTTGACGTAGCGCTGGCTGAATACCACGACGAGCGGGAAGTACGGCATGAGCGGCGTAATGATGTTCGTCGTCGAATCGCCGACTCGGTAGGCCGCCTGAGTGAGCTCCGGCGAGATGTTCAGTTGCATAAGCATCGGAACGAAGATAGGGCTCAGCAGAGCCCACTTGGCCGACGCCGATCCGACCATCAGGTTCACGAAGGCCGTCAGCAATATTATGCCGACGATCGTAACCTCATTCGCGGCTCCCGCGCTCTTGAGGAAGTTGGCCCCCTTGATCGCGATCAGCACGCCCACGTTGGACTTGTTGAACGCGTCGATGAAGAGAGCCGCGAAGAACGCCATGACCAGGTAATAGCCCATCGTGCTCATGGACTTGCTCATGCCCTTGATGATGTCTCTATGGTTCTTGACGGTGCCCGCCACGTACCCGTGAACCACGCCCGGTATCAGGAATAGTAGGAAGATCAGCGGTACGATCATCTGCATCAGCGGCGCTCTAAACGACGTCAGCTCCCCGTTGTCCCGAAGCGCCGAGTCCTCCGGCGCAGCGAGCAGGAACAGGACAACCAGACCGAGCACCGCGCTAAGGAGTCCCGCCCACATCCCTCGGCGCTCAGGCTTCGTGAGTTCCTCCATCTTGGGCATGTCGTCGGCGTCACCGTCAACAACCGTGCCCTTAAGGCGAGGCTCCACGATCCGGTCCGTGATGAACCAGCCGAGGGCGACGATGAGAATGCTCGAAATCCCGGTGAAGTAGATGTTGCAGAGCGGGTTGACGTCGCGGGTGGGATCGAGGACGTCGACGCCGACCTTGGTCAGGCCCTGAAGTAACGGGTCAATGCCCGACGGTATGAAGTTGGCTGAAAACCCACCCGATACTCCGGCGAATGCGGCGGCGATTCCGGCCAGTGGATGCCGTCCGGCCGCGTAGAAGATCACCCCGCCCAGGGGAATAACCAGAACGTATCCCGCGTCGGCCGCAGTATGGCTGACGATGGCAACGAGTATGAGCATCGGCGTGAGCAGCTTGCGGGGCGTGAAGCCCAGCATGAACTTCAAGACGGCGTTGATAAAGCCCGTGTGCTCCGCCACGCCCACGCCGAGCAGGGCCACCAGGACGACGCCGAGCGGATGAAAACTGGTGAACGTGTGAACCATGTTGGACATGAACTCGGCCAGCGCCGATCCGCCCAGTTGGTTGATTATGCGTATCGGCTCACCGGTCCTGGGGTTTATCTCCGAGAACTCCACAGGTGCCACGAAGTACGAGATACCCCACGTAGCAAAGAGCAGTAGCAGAAACAGGACAGCCGGGTCCGGCAGTTTGTTTCCGGCGTACTCGATCACGCCGAGTGTGCGATTGATGAACCCTGTCGATTCGTTGGCGGGTGTGTCAGACACGTATTGCCTCCTTGAACGTTTGGGGGAGAGTGTACCGTTGAAAGGGGGCCTTGTGCCAGCCCGTCGCGCCTCGCGTACCGACAGGCTGTGGTCCGCGCGTCTTCGTGGCATCACCGATGTCGGCGATCTTCGGCGGCAGAACATTGAAGATAAGATCGGCGAAGGACGTCAAAGTGCCGACGGACTCCATGTGCACATGGGTGGCGACGCTCCGTGGTTGCCGAACAGTTTGGCAGAGCCCCGGCTTGCAGACGGGGAAGAACGTACTACTATTACAGCGCTCTTGTGATGCGCCACCGTAGCTCAGTTGGCAGAGCAGCGGTTTTGTAAACCGCAGGTCAACGGTTCGAATCCGTTCGGTGGCTGTTGCGTAAGTCCCGCTGAATGAAGCACATCCTCAAGTACCGCAAGGAGTTGCGCGCGATCGAGTTGAGCCATGTTGAGTCCACCGGAATCCACCGAAGTCGACTGAAGTTGGTCCGGAGTATCCCACAAGGGCCAGATTGACGTTGACAACACGCACACGACCGGACAACAGTCTAAGACGTTGGCGCACAAGCTGGCGCACGAAGCGCTACGCTCGGAGAATCGCGGAGCGCTCACGCGGACGATCGCCGAATCAGAGGCCGAGTCTGTCGCTTACGCGGTCTGTGGGCGACGGGCGAATTACGATCCACAAGCCGACGATCGGGGCCATGATCGGGATGAGTGCACCTACAGTCCTCGTCGAACGCCGCAACATACGTTTCACGCCGCCGCCCATCGCCCGCTGCACAATCACCACGCTCCCGACCACGAGCAACGCGAGCGGCATGACCGCAAGACCACGTAGCGTGCTCAGGGGACTTCGGCGACACGGAACCCGATGTCGTAGGCCTCGCTCG
>CBDUZY010000472.1:0-3183 GCA_965371825.1 uncultured bacterium | reverse complement strand
TACCCAACGCAGGCGGAGGTCATCCGCCAGGCAGGTGACGCCTACAACCGAACCCGGCTGACGCCTTTCGTCCGCCGGCTGTTCAACCTCATCTTGAAGTTCCGGCGGTAGCATGGATCGGCCTGGTGGCAACAGAATGGGTCGGAAGGTGATCGTGCCCTATGTCGTGTCGACGCTATCGAGCGTTGGAGCGATGCGGGGCGAGGTCGCCCGGCGGCTCAGGAAGGAGCACTGAAGGAGCTTTCCCATGGATCGATTCTCGTCTCACCATCGCGACCATCTTATCGTCTTTGCACGCTTTCCAACGCCTGGCGCAACCAAGACGCGCCTGATTCCCGCAATCGGGGCCGAGCGTGCGGCCGATATCTCACGTGAATTGACCGAGCAAACGCTCACGACTCTGAGCGTTCTGAGTGACTTACACCTCTGTTCAGTTGAAGTTCGGGTGACAGGCGCCGACCTGTCGGCCTTCCGCGAGACATTTGGCAAGCAGAACACCTATGTGTTTCAGAGCAACGGAGATCTCGGACACCGAATGAGTAACGCGGCAAGCGAGGCATTCGCCGGCGGCGCCCGGAGGGTGGTCGCCATTGGAACGGACTGCCCGGAACTCGAGCCGGTCCACGTCCTCGAGGCGTTTACTCGCTTGCAGGAATGCGACATCGTTGTCGGACCGGCTGCCGATGGCGGCTACTATCTCCTTGGACAAAGTCGGGCGATTCCGGAGTTATTCAACGACATCGAGTGGGGAAGCTCTCGCGTCCTCGAACAAACATGTGAAAGGGCCGCTAAGGCGGACGCCCCAACGGACTTCCTACAAGTGCTGTCGGATGTTGATTGCCCCAATGACCTACTTAATTGGGAGCATCGCAAGAGGCCGGGTTGTCAGAAAAGGCCGCGTGTTTCGGTGATTATCCCCGCGCTCAACGAGGAAGCGACGGTTTCTAGGGCGATCCGGTCCGCGTCCGGGAGCGGGATCGAGGTTGTCGTTGTCGATGGCGGAAGTACCGACCGGACCATGGCGCTTGCGGCTAAAGCCGGCGCGAAGGTCATTCGCGCTCAACGTTGCCGGGCGCGCCAGATGAACGCCGGCGCCGCCGTCGCCAAGGGCGAAGTTCTACTATTCCTGCACGCTGATACGACCCTGCCGGAGGGTTTCGACGCATCGATCTCTCATACTCTCGAACAGCCGGACGTGTGTGCCTGCGCCTTTCGGCTGTCGATCGATGCCAAAGGGTGGTCCTTCCGCCTCATCGAGAGGCTGGTAGACCTTCGATCCCGTCTTTTTCAGATGCCCTACGGCGATCAGGCGCTCTCGCTCCGGGCGCGGACTTTTCGCGACATTGGGGGGTTCCGCGGCGTGCCAATCATGGAGGATTACGTGCTGATGCGGCGTTTGCGACGGGCGGGACGAATCGAAATATCACCGCTAACTGCGGTTACGTCGGCACGACGCTGGCTCCTCCGAGGCGTATGGCGAGCGACAGTTACCAACCAGGCGTGCATCGCAGCGTATCGGATCGGCGTCTCCCCGGCGCGCATCGCGCGATGGCGAGAAGACTCCGACGCGCCACGGTTTCGGGCAAAGGCTCACGACACGGCTAAGAGCGAATGCCCGCACTTATCCCGTCACACCGAGCACGTACCCGATTCGTGTCTCGGAGTGCACTACAGGCGGGCGTGAGCACCAGGCGATCACGAGAAAGCCCACGGCGTAGAGCAGCAGAAAACGGCGAATGCCCAGCGCAAATGCGACAGATAGAAGCAGCAGCACGCCGGCGACCTCTGCGGCGACGTAGCCGGATTATGCGGGCTCTGTAAGCCGCGTCAAAGATCAGCCCGAAGACGGTGTACCTCGGCGACCTGGTAGAAGCAACTCATCACCATCGGGACCAGGAGCAGGAAGGGGATGACGATCATGCTGCTGGCCGCCATTTGTTTTGTCGCTCCCATAAGCGCCGGGGTCGACATCACCCAGGTCGATATCCCGGATACTAGCAGCACGGCGCCCAGGAACGAGGTAACGACGATTACCACGTGTCGCCGGTTGATGACGGAGAAGGCCGTACCGCCGAGAAACGCTGTGGCTGAGGCTACCCACAAGGCCGCCCCCTCGACGTTCAGGTTGATCAGGTAATAGTGGACGATGCCCGCGACGATCAGCCCGCCAAGGGTCGAGATGGCGAACCTCACCGGGTAATAACTCACCAGCCCCAGGACACCTCCACAACAGAGTGCGAAAGGCCACTGGTTCGTGGTTGGGCCCATTACGTAGAGGCCGACGATCGTCCCGATCACTCCGAACGACAGTATGACGCAGATTTTCCAGAGTCTCCAGCCGAAGAGCATCAGACCCAACCCGCCCACGATCAGGGGCACGCCGGCTGCACCGTGTGAAACCCTTAGCAAGCTGACCCATTCGTCAACAAAGTAACCCATCGGAAGTCCCCAAGTACCCCGCTTCCATCGAAGCGGATATCACTACCGATAACATCAAAGCCGGTCGCGGGGAGCTGAGCATGCAGCCCGACCACGACGGGGGCGCGCAATCGACGCCACGTCACACTGGAAATTACGATATCGGCTAGAGGGAGGCCTTGGATTCCGACTTGTCCGAGGTCGATTTCCTCGAGAGCAAAGTCTGCAATACCAGCGAGGTCACCAGGAACCCTCCGAGACCAATGCCGACCACGCTGGGGTTATTCTGGAAGGCCTGATAAGAGTCGGGTACCGAGTGGGTAAGGAGCGTTGCCAATCCCGTGGCTACGAACGACGTTCCGACTAGCGAGGTCGAGATGATCAGCGCCCACCGTGCCGCCGCCAGACCCAGACACAGTCCGGTAAGCAGGGCGACGACACCGATCGCTTGTGTGTTTCGTGCCGTGCTCGCGTCTCGCTCGACGAGGAACGCCCAAAACTCCTCTGCCCACTGCCGAGGGTTGCGATCGCGATACACCTGCTGATCCTCTGGTGAAGGCACGGCGAACTCGACTTCGCCCTCCGAGGCGGCGACGGTTGTCGACTGTTGGAATTCCACCAAGTGCGGCGCTAGTCGCTGGTATCCGAACGCACCCATCACGGCCGACGAGAAAACCAGCGCGGCTGCGATACCCACCCACAACCGGAACGTCTGGAAGCCGATGATTCCAATGAGCATTCCACCGCCAAGGGCGCAGATCAAAT
>CBDUZY010000471.1:0-3193 GCA_965371825.1 uncultured bacterium | reverse complement strand
TCGCGCGTCGCTTGAAAAATCGGCGACAGGGCTTCGTCTCGCAGGACCGGGCGCAACTGCACTCTGTCCCTGTCGACCTGGGCGACGCGGACCTGCTTGGCCGTGGAAAACGCAATCACGTAATCTCCACTCCCGTTCGTCATGGGAGAACCGACGGCCGCGAGCCCGAGCAAAGCCCGTTTGGCAATGCGTTTCAACTGTCGCGCGTCCACGGGCGCATCGGTGGCTACCACCATCATGCAGGAGCCCTTTTCCAAGCGATGATCCAGGCGCGCACCCTGGAGGTAGTACCGGCCGAGCTCCATCCCGACCGGAGCCCCACCGATATTGAGGATTCCACCGAAGTTCGTCTGCGTCAGCACGCCGACCGTGAACCGACCGAACGTGTCGGGAAGTCGTCGCGAAGCGGTACCGATCCCGCCCTTCCAGCCCAGACAGAGTGTTCCCGTTCCCGCACCTATCGATCCCTCCCTCACCGGACCGCCGCGAGCCGAGGCGATGGCCGAAAGAACGTCCTCCCGTCGCACGCGCCGTGCTCTGATGTCGTTGAGGAAGCCGTCGTTTGTCTCGCCGACTACTGGATTGACCGACCGGATGTTCGCGTTGCCCTCCAAGCTGAGCACGTAGTCGACGACCGCGTCTGCTGCGGTGAAGACGGAAAGCGTGTTGGTCAGGACGATCGGGGTCTCGATAGTTCCGAGTTCGTTGACCTGCGTGGACCCGACGAGTTTGCCGAATCCGTTCCCCACGACGATGGCTGCGGGCACTTTCTGCTGGAAGATGTTACCGCTGTGGGGTATAACGACCGTTACGCCCGTGCGGACGTTCTTACCCTCAATGATGGTCTTATGACCGACGCGCACCCCGGGGACGTCCGTCATCGCGTTGCCGGGACCTGGGCTAAGTACGCCTATGACGATACCAATGTCGCGCGCACGCGGTCGCCTGGTCTCGCTACTCTTCCAGTCGTCATCCCCGAAGATCAGCGTCGCTCCCGCGCAGGTGAACATCAAGCTCAGAAAAACCACGAATCGAAGCCGTAAGAACGCCAAAGTCATGTCATGTCGCCTCGTGGAGTCAGCGGTCTCGGGCCCCGCCACAACCGTGTGAGCGGCCTCGCAACCCTTACCCGATGTCTCAATCTACAGAACCTGCCGTCGCGCCTCAATCCCGGCCGGATCGACGCGGAGTGTCGCCCGAACGGGGCTCCCCGCATCCCGGCACATCCGTGCCGATAGGCGGTTGTGCGTGGCCTACTGCACAAGCGCCCACTGACTGAGGATGCGAACCTTGGATGCAGGCCTGCAAAGCCTGTCTTGCATACCGAATCCGACTTTCAGGGCCCAAACCGGACTCGATATCTTTCGACGACCTTGCTACCATAGGGAGTTCTGGGGGCCTTTTGAGGAGAGGATCGGGAGGCGGGGACACGCTATTACTATTACGGATGAGGGTATGAAGCGACGCAGGCTGCTCTTGATCCTTGCGGTGTTGATTCTGGTGCGCCCGGGAGGATGGTCATCGTCTGCGGGTCAGACGATCCGGTCTGCCGATGGCGGGCCGAAGAAGGCCGTGGGCACCGGTGTAGTCCCTACACTACGCTCATCCAAGATTCACCGAGCCACGGCGCGGGTCGTCGCACAGGCCGACCGAGACGGTCGCGTCAAAGCGTGGATCCTGTTTCGTAAGGACAAAGGACTTACAAGCGCCGTCACACGCGATGCCGCTCTTCGCCGACTGCATACGACATATGACGGACGAGCAATCGAACGTCGGCGCCTTCGCCGCACTCGGCCGGGACTGTTCGACGTGCATGATCTTCCGGTTCCGCCCGCGTACATCGACGCCGTAAAGGAAACCGGAGCGACCGTTAAGATCGTGAGCCGGTGGCTAAGCGGTGCCAGCGTGCGCGCTACCTTGGAACAGTTGGAGGCCATTGCGGAACTCGATTTCGTCGAGAGAATCCAACCCGTACGGCGGGGCAAGCGGATCGAACCACCGAACGTACAGGCGGCTGCCGATGTACGTGCTCCATCAGTCGCAGACCAAACGACGGCGGACGGTAGCTTCTACGGCATCGCCGAACCTCAGTTGGCCCAAATGGGTCTGCTCGATCTGCACGCCCAGGGATTCACGGGGGCCGGCGTCCGCATAGGTATGCTGGACACGGGCTTTACGTGGACGCACGAGGCTTTCCACGAGCCCGGTCACGAGCTGAACGTGATCGCGTCGTACGACTTCGTTCACGATGACGAGAACGTGGATGAGGATCCGGGAGACGCCGCCGCCGAGTTCAGCCACGGAACACATTCGCTCGGAACCCTGGCAGCATTCAAGCCGAAGATATGCGTCGGAGCCGCATACGACGCCGAGTACATCCTCTGCAAGACGGAGGACATAGCCGGCGAGTATCCGGCGGAAGAGGACTTTTACGTTGCCGGCCTGGAGTTCATCGAAGCCAACGGCGGCGACGTTGCGACCGCATCACTCGCGTACGACGACTGGTATACGCAGGACGATTTCGACGGTCTGACGGCTGTGACGACCATCGGCGTCAACATCGCGACAGCCAACGGCCTCCATTGCCTCAATGCCGTGGGCAACGGCGGGCACGACTCGAATCCCAGTACCTCCCGTTTGGGGGCACCGGCGGATGCGCTCGAGGTGATCGCCTGCGGTGCGGTGAAGGAAGACGACGTGATCGCCAGCTTCAGCTCGGACGGTCCGACGGCGGACGGCCGAGTCAAGCCGGAGGTCCTCGCCCTGGGCGTCTATACCAAGACCGTCTCCTCCGCGAACGATACGCAGTACATACAGGTGAACGGCACGTCCTTTTCAACGCCGCTCGTCGCCGGCGCGGTCGCTTGTCTGGTCCAGGCTCACCCTGAGTGGACGGTAGAGCAAATGCGCTGGTATCTGATGCACACGGCCGGCTACTACACCGCTAACGGCCAGCCAGACCCAGACCATGTCTATGGCTATGGCATCGTAAACGCCGCCGCAGCCGCAGCCGAGGACTGCAACGACAACGGCGTTGCCGACGGCGACGAGATCGCCGCTCAACCCTCGCTCGACCAGGACGAGAACGGCATTCCGGATCACTGCGAAGGCTACAATATCCCGACCGTATCCGAGTGGGGCTTGATCGCTCTCGCGTTGATGCTTCTCGTCGCTGAGACGCTTCTCATCCGCG
>CBDUZY010000470.1:0-3202 GCA_965371825.1 uncultured bacterium | reverse complement strand
CGTCTCAGGAATCCGACGCTGGATTGGAACATGCGTTCCATGTCTTCGGGCGTGCGGGTGTCTTCCTCGGCTTCGAGGTCGGCCAGGTTGGCGACGCACATCGCACAGCCGACCACGTCGAGATGGAACTGGGTGTAGCTTTTCCAGGGTTCGTCGAGTACGCCGAGGAGCATCGAACCGAGCGTGCTGCGTTTGAGGCAGGTGAGGCGCTGCTCGCGCCAGACGCGGGCCACGGTGACGTCGGCCTCATTCGCGGCGCCGTCGTCTCCGCCCTCTTCGTCGAGGCAGGCGAGGGCGGCTGGGGCACGCTCCTTGAGGAATTTCTGCAGCTTCTGGATCGCCCGGAACTTGATACCCGCAACGGCTTTCTGGTCGATGGCCAGGAGGTCCGCCACATCGAGGTTGCGCCGGCCGGCAAAGAAGACAAGCTCGATCACCTGAAGATCGGTGAAAGCTTCGCGATCGCGCATCTCGTGGATAAGCTGAGTGAGGACTTCGCCGAGGAGTTGCTCTTGCTGACCGGCGGCTTCCTGCTTAACGGCGATGCCGCTGGGCGTTTCGGTAGTTCCGGGCACCACGCGGTCCCACCACTCCTCCGAATCGTGCGGCTCGGTGAGCATGGTCACCTTGCGCTGCCTGAGCAGATCGTAGAGCTTGTAGCGCAGTATGGTAAACAGGTACGTTTCCAGAGAGCGGGCCGAGTCGTAATGGGCGAGTGACTGGAGAAAACCGACGAAGGTCTCTTGAACCAGGTCCTCGGCATCGCTGAGACTCGCGGTGCGGGCGCGGGCGAACGCCAGCAGCCGGCCGGTGTACCGGTCGATCAACTGCCGCCACGCGGGCTCACTACCCTCGCGTATCTGGTCGACCAGGAACAGGTCCGCGTTGCCGCTGGGATCCATAGTGTCGTCCGAACTCGGTATCGACGTCGAAAACGGCGACGTCGACTCCGCGAGAGCACCACCGAGACAGTACCGATCGGTATGTTACGACGCCACGGCGTTCGACGCTACTGACGACCCGGTGCGAACTTGTACTCACGTGCGTTCCACTGTGTCCGAGCTCGCGTCTTGACGCCGTAGCGGAAGCTGAGGGAGGGTTCTCCGTTCAGCGAGCTGCAGGGGAACCCTCGGTCCGGCGGGCGAAGGGACTCGCGATCCAGCAGCGCGACTTTGACTCCATCACAGGCAATGGTACCGGGCAGTACACACAAAGCGCCCAAGACAAGAAAAAACCGCGCGACTCATGTCAATCCACTGCCGAGGGCGGCCGCGACGTCGGCCAGTGGCTCGGCCGGTATCACATCGTGCCGCCGAAGCAGGTGCTGGGGGTATGGATCGAGCATGGGCGCCGAGCGTCCGTGGGCATCCTTGGTCCGGAGGTTGCCGTCCCGCTTATCCGCTCGTGACCTTCCTGTTTGAAGATCGTAGACAGCACCGACCTTGCCAAAGCGCGCGGGCAGAGTGGCAGCCACGCTATTTGCGCGTGGCGATGATCTCGAGGAACGTCCACTCCTTCCCGTCGGGGCCTTTGCGGAAGGCCCTTGAAATGTTCTTGTCGTTGTTCACAATCTCAAGGGTATCCCACGGGTCGGATTCCTTGTCGCCGCGGAACGTGAACACCTTGCAGGAGGCATCGCAGGTCCCGAACGCCGTCTCGAATCCAGTACCCGTGGTATCCATATGGATGACAAAATACTTCTTCTGCGTCTTGTCGTACCCCATCACGCTGAAGACAGCGAAGGGCATGTTATTGAAGATCGTGCCCTTGTATTCCTCCGTGAGGAAGCGTCCGCCGAGGATCCACTTCTTCTCCATGGTTGCGGTCGACTTGTGCGGCCTGCTGCCCGGCGCAGGCCAGTACTTGACCGAGCACGTCCAAACCCCGGCCAGGGGCTTCATGTGATCATGGAACTCCCCGGGCGCGGCCATCTCCATCATCGCCTTGATCTGGGCCTCCTGGTCCTCTCCGCCTTTTGGGCCTTTGTCCTGCGAGAGGACCTGGCTACCCGAAAGCACCGCGGCGGCGACGAACGCCGCGCCGCCAAACCATTTACGCAACTTCATGTTTCTACTCCCATGGTGTTTGAGACAAAGCTCGACATTCCTGTCGTCCGGCGTGTTCCCGAGTCTCGTACTGAACCGGGAACGTCTGGGACATTGGAGCACTCATGCTCACGACACACTTCAGGCAGCCCCCGTTCACTCGTCGGGAAGCGCCTTGTCGTTCCTAATCAATGGCGACGAATACACAGATCCTCGCGCATGTCCTGCCGGTTCTCACTCGCCACTCACCGGCGGCGTCCGCACGGGCTCTGCAGAATCGGCCGGGAGTTCCGGTTTGTGATCGGAATCCGTGTCCTGCAGGAAGGGCTTCGGCGGGCGCGGTCTGCCACCCGTGAAGAACTGGAGAAAGATCAGGGCGATGGAGCTGAGCACCAGCCCGGATACCAGGGCGATTCGCCCCCCGTCGTCGAGGCAGCGGCCCTCGAAACGCTCGTGCAACGAGATAGCTATTGCCGGCGGCGCTGGAGCTGGGTGTGCAATCCGCCCGTTCCTATCCGAGGTCATGACCTCCGCTTGCATCATGGCGGATTCGTACTCATGCGAGATGATTGACCTTAACTCCGAGCCGGATGCCCAATGATCCCCGCTACAATCCCACTCCCGGGCGATGCCGGTTATCGTTCCGCCGACGGAGAAGAGCATTGTCGAAATCAGGAATGGACGAAGCGTCTCGCGCCAAAACCCGATCCGCTTTAGCGGAGTGGTCTTACGTAGTGCGAAGATCATGTAGGCGGTGAACCCACAGCAAGTCACGATGGCCGCGGTAAGATTGTGACCGCTCATTCTGGTGGCGAGCAGCGGCATCAAGAACGTCACTATCGCCCCACCCATCAGGATGAACGCGATGACGCTCCAGGCCATACGCGCCGAAATCCATCGCGGTTTCGGGGCGTTCGGATCGATCACGCCGGTTGATTGCGGAGTCGTTGGCTCGTCAGCCACCGCAAAGGGCGGAGTGAGCGGAGCTTCCTCCAGATTCGCGTCACCGGCGCCGGCGTCCATGTGGTGTTGGGGAGCGTGAGCCTCGGGCGTCGCCGCTCCGGTTCGGACCCGGTGCTCGCGATGGAAGTTCCAGGACGCCCCTGCCTGGATCAGGAAGGTCGCGATCCCGGCCACTCCGGCGGCGATGAGGGAGA
>CBDUZY010000469.1:0-3203 GCA_965371825.1 uncultured bacterium | reverse complement strand
TTCTTTCCGAGCGTCTCCCGGCAGCGATCGGTATCCGCTGGCACAACGGGATAGCTCAAATGGGTGCTTTCGAGATCGCGATGACTGCTCTATCTACAGACATACGTGCCGTAGGACTACATGTACCTTCCTGGAAACGGCACTAGGTTGCTACTTTGCTCCGCCGCGTGGGTAAGAGCCCGCAGCTCAGCGGCAGTGCGGTTTGAAGTCTCTTGATCAAAGAAGCTGCACGGTCTTCTTCGACCGCTGCGTCGCCCTGCCGATGATCGCCGCGGCGCGGGTGTTGCGTTTTTTCAATGCGGCGACGAGCTTATCGGCGCGGTCGGGCGCGACGGCAAGCAGCAAACCACCCGACGTTTGGGCATCGGCCAGAACCTTGATCAGAGTCTCATCGACTCCGTTCACGGCGAACCGATCGCCGAGGAACTCCAGGTTCGACTTGTGCGCCCGGGTCACGAAATCTTGACGAGCAAGGTCCATGGTCAGGGCCATTAGCGGCACACTCGTAGCTGTAAGCTCGATGGTCACTCCGCTGGCCTCGGCCATCTCGTGGGTGTGACCGATCAGGCCGAAGCCCGTTATGTCCGTCGCGCTGTGAACGCCGACCTCGATCGCAGCCTCGCACGCCCCGGCGTTGAGGTCGGTCATCACGTCGATCGCCTCGGCGAGCTGCTCCTCCGTGATCTTCCCGGACTTGGCAGCCGAGGTGAGAATCCCGCTGCCGATCGGCTTGGTTAACACGATGGCGTCGCCTACTTGGGCTCCGCCGTTCGTGAGGATGCGCTCCGGATGCACGACGCCGGTGACCGCGAGGCCATATTTGACCTCGCTGTCTCGCACGGAGTGCCCACCGGCTACGACCGCTCCAGCCGCCGCGACCCGCTCAGCCCCGCCGCGAAGGATCTCGCCGAGGACCTCGACCGGAAGCTCCTTGTCGGGGAAGCCGACGACGTTCAACGCGGTGATCGGCCAGCCGCCCATCGCGTAGACGTCGGAGAGGCTGTTGGCAGCCGAGATCCGTCCGAACGTGTACGGATCGTCGACGAGCGGCGGAAAGAAGTCGACCGTGGTGATGATGGCCGTCGATTCGTCGAGCTTGTAGACCCCGGCGTCGTCGAAGTGGTCGAATCCGACGAGCAGGTTCGGGTCACTCGGTTTCGGTAGCTCGCGCAGAACCTGCGCGGTCGCTCCCATCGGGAGCTTGCCCGCTCAACCGGCGCAGCTCGCATATTTGGTTAATAGCAGCTTTCGAGATTCACTCATGGCGGCGGTAGCTTACTCGATCATCGCCTCGGTGCCACAGGTGCGGTGCCCGGGTGTCAGCGAGTGGCGACCGCCGCAACTAGGTCAGGCACGCTGGGTACAAAACAGGGACGCCCGCCGCCGCTGGACGGTTCCCAGGTCCGCTCGTGCTGGACAAGCGGGCGGAATCCGAGACAATGCAAGGCGGCGCGGGCTTTGGTCCGATATTCTCCCTGGAGGACGAGTTGTACTCAATGTCGATCGACCGGTTAAGCCTTCTGATGGTCGTGGGTATGTTCCCGCTGGCGGGAACAGCCGTTGCGGATGGATCGATACCGGGCCTGGAAGCCCACGTCGAGCCCGTGACCCACTATGTGCCGCTCAACCACCCCGTGTGGGTTCGCTTCTCGATCGAGAACACCGCCGACGAGCCGATCTCGCTGACGGTGCCGGGCGCCGAGCCGGAGATTCCCTCGCCGGAGGTAGGCCTGCCGCTCTCTCACGTTTTCAGCGGCCATGACTCTTCGGGGATCGTCCTCACCACCGAATCGGGCCGACGGTGGGACGAGGTCGTCGGATTCCATGCCCCGGCGCGGGCGCCGATTCTGGTGCTCGCCCCTCACAGCATGGTGGGAACGACGATCGACCTGCGGAGGTACTTCCCGTCGCTACGCGGTGCGGGTGAGTTCCGCGTGGAGTGGGCTCCGTACGGCGGGGCGATTACCAGCAAGCGAGTCACGCTGACCATCGCCCCGCGCAAACAAGTCGAGATCGTTACCGACGACGGGACCCTGACCATTGCCCTGTTGTACGACGACGCTCCGCGCCACGTGGCGAATTTCCTGGACCTCGCCAGGTCGGGCTTTTACACGGGCAAGACGTTCCACCGTCTCGAGTCCGGCTACATGATCCAGGGCGGCTGCCCTCGCGGCGACGGAACGGGCATTCGCCTCAATGGCAAGCGCATCCCGGCTGAGTTCAACGCCCGTCCGCATCAGAAGGGCAGCGTCTCGATGGCCCTGCTCGAGGATGACCCCGAGTCGGGGAGCTGCCAGTTCTTCATCTGCAACACGCGACAGAAGGACTGGGACGGCCGCTACACCGTGTTCGGCCAGCTCGTCGGCGACGAGTCGATGGAGGCGCTCGATCGCCTGATGCAGGCTCCCATCGACGACCAGGGGAGGCCGCAACGCACCATCTACATGCGCGCCGTCCGCGTCACCGACGCCCCGACTGACCCATGGTACGACGGGCCGTAAGACCCGGTAGCTATCTCAGTAGGCAGTGTGACCCCTGTGTGCAGTGTGCAGTCCGCACCCGCACCCGCACCCGGTTGCGAACGCTTGTACCGCCCGGTGCGATACCGCTTACGGTCCGCAGGTTACGGTTTGGCAGAGTTCCGGGCAGCCTTCGACGCATACCTGGTGCTCTCCGGCGGTTACGTCTGTCCAGCGCGTCGTGCCCCAGCCGCGGCCGCGAATCTTCACACTGCTGTCGTTCTCGCCGTCGAGCGACAGGGTGTACTCGGTGTCGGGTAAAGCGCTCGAGGTCACGATGGCACGAACCTTGAAGCCGCCGTCTCGACAGATGACGCGGAGTCTGTCGATATCGTCGCACGCTCCCGGACAGCCGATGTTGTGGGCCGCGAATCCGGCGCAGATTTCGTCGTGGTGCGGCGTGCCGTTGTAGATGTCACCGTCGTCGTCATCGACGGTGAGCACCTCGACGGCCGTGAGAGGCGTGGCGCTGTTTCGTCCGCGTCCCACACCCATGGTGATCATGCTCCAGTCGGTGAACAGTTGCCGTGTCGCCTCCAGGCCGATCTCACCGCCGAGTAGTGCCTGCATCCCCAGCTTGATGTCCCACCAGACGCCGGCGACCACTTGGCCGCAGGTGTGAATCGGACTGAAACAGGGGTACTGCTGGTTAGCGCCTACGATGTCACGAACGTGAGCGCCCGG
>CBDUZY010000468.1:0-3207 GCA_965371825.1 uncultured bacterium | reverse complement strand
CAAAACGAGATAAAACAGCTTGTCGCAGCGACTCTGAGCGAAGTACTCCCGCGTTGCGCGGCGCCGCTCCCGCCCCGTTGGGGCACGTCCCCGGACTCGGCTAAGAGCATTCACAAACCGTTTGCGACGCTTGTGGTCGATCATCCACTCGAACGTCCCGAAAGCTCGGCCGAAACGGTACAAGCCGCGGACGGATAGACACTTCAACAGTATGGTCACGCTCAGATGGATGATCGTAAGCGACAGATTCTGCCAATATGTCAGAGGCACTTGGCTCGCCGCCCGGGCATCGTCCGTCCGATCGGACCGCTCGGAAGCCGAGTTCGGCGGGTGTGGCGTGTTCAGCGTGTTTGCGGCCTGATCGTTCATGAGATCACCTGCTACAATAGCATCGTGCGAATCTAGCGGCGCCGCGTCCGGTCGGCAACAGCGGCTCGCAGTGCGACGGGCGGTCGTCGTGTCCCGCTCCCAAGGGGCGGTTTTGTCGGAGCGGTGGAGTGGAAAACCGCTTTCCGCGGCGTTACACTCCATTCCATGTTGACATTAGGTCGCTTCGAGCTGCACTCGGTCGTGAACGGGACGGTTCGCCTGGACGGCGGGGCCATGTTCGGCGTGGTCCCGAAAGTGCTATGGCAGAACGTCACCGACGTTGATGACTCCAACAGGATCCTCCTGAGCACGCGTACGCTGGTAGCGGTCGACCGCGCCGCCGGGCGCGTGATCCTTGCTGATACCGGATGCGGTACGAAGTGGGAGGCGAAACAGGCCCAGCGCTTCGCGCTCCGTGCCGATCCCGACGCCCTGCCCGACGCATTGCGGGCCCTGGATCTGCGGATTGACGACATTACCGATATCGTCATCACGCACCTGCACTTCGATCACAACGGCGGACTGACCTATTGGTATGACGATCCGGGCGGACCCCTTCGCCTGCGCTTTCCGCAGGCCCGGCACTGGGTTCACAAAGGCCACTGGGACCACGCCAACAATCCAACTCTAAAGGACCGGGCGTCCTTCCTCAAGGAGGACTTCGAGGCTCTGGATGACGCCGGCGTTCTGAGCTTCGTCGAGGGAGACAGCCCGGAGAGCACGATCGATGGCGTCGAGTGGTTTGTGTCAAATGGGCACACGCCGTGTCAACTGCATCCGACCTTCGTGGGTGACGGTGAGAGGCTGCTCTTCGTTGGCGATGTGATTCCTACGGTGGCCCATCTTCCTCCCAGTTGGGTGATGGCCTACGACCTCCACCCCCTCACGACCATGAAGGAGAGGGAGACGATCCTTCGGCGCTGCGTGGAAGAAGGTATGATGCTGGCGTTTCCGCACGATCCGACCGTCGGCGGTGTCGCAATTGCAGGACCGATCACGAAACCGATCGTGACCCGCTCGTTGCCCCTTTGACGCTGCCCCTAACCGGCGAGCAGACCGGAAGGGCCACCGTCCAGCGGCAACTCTTGTCCGACGTACAGCGCGGTGTCGCGAACGACGTACTGCCAGTTGACATCCAGGCAACTGCCGATGCCGAGCAGCGATCCGGCGACCGCCGCCAGCAGAATGCACCTTGCCTTTTTGAACATATCAAGACTCTCCAAGGGCGGCCCACAGGCCTGTTATCCCTTATCGGGTAACTCCCACCAGCGGCGTGAGACCTACGCTGTGCCGTCGGGCATCCCGCGACCCTGGTTGGAGTCCCAGCCAAGATGACCGGGCACGTTCAGACATACTCGAGTCCAAGCCGCCCAGCCAGCTGAGGAGGTGTCCCGCGCCATAGGCCTCGTGTCAAGACGGTCACTCACCGAGAATTTTCAAAAAAGGCGGTTCCTACGCCGGCTGACCGTGATATACTAGGTAGTCGATAAAAGCGCCCTACGTCGCAGCGGAGGCATGGAGGTCTCGCAGATCCATTCCGGATGCGGCGTCCGCCGGGACTTCGTAACGTATTGCAAACTGTCAGTTCCCTGTCGATCGCCCGTGGTGTGGCGTCCCCTCAGACAGTGCTGCTGGCGCTGAGCTTGTGCAGCGTCAGCATGAACCGCAACCCGTGGAGACGGGTCATTTGGATTGAGTATGTAGTGACTGAGAAGAACCAGGTTACCGGAATTTTCGAGTCGAACGGGCGGTCCGGAGGAGCGCTCCGCTCTGCCAAGACCAACTATCGGATTGAGCGAAACGACGGCATCGTACCGCCGGCGCTTTGCCAGGAGCTGCGGCTTCGCGGTGGAGAGACGATCGTCGGTCATCTTCGACCTACGTCGGGAAAACGTGGGCCGCGCGGGATGGAGGTCCACGACATCGAAACGGTAAACGGACTTTCCCTCGAAGATCACATCGACACCAAGCCGTTTGAGGACCTGACCGCGGTCGACCCGGAAACGCCGGTCCGCTTCGAGATACCGGGTGGTTCGCCGTCGATGCGGGTGATCGATTTGATGACGCCCATCGGTCTCGGGCAGCGCGGCCTGATCGTCGCCCCGCCGCGCACGGGCAAGACCATGCTGCTTCAGCAGATGGCCGCCGGCGTGGCCGCCAATCACCCCGATGTCTACATGATGGTCCTGCTAATCGACGAGCGTCCCGAGGAAGTGACCGACATGCGGCGAACGGTTCACGGCGAGGTCGTCGCCAGCAGCAACGACCACGACATCGCCAGCCACGTCCGCATCGCCCGGTTGATGACCGAGAAGGCCAAGCGCCTGGTCGAGGCCGGACGCGACGTCTTCATCCTGCTCGACTCGCTCACCCGCCTGGGACGGGCGTTCAACGCCGCGATCCGCGGGTCGGGTCGGATCATGTCGGGCGGGCTCGACATCCGCGCCCTTACCGAGCCCAAGGCTATCTTCGGCGCCGCCCGCAACCTGGAAAACGGCGGTTCGCTCACCATCATCGCCTCGGCCCTGATCGAAACCGGCAGCCGCATGGACGAGGTGATCTTCAACGAGTTCAAGGGCACGGGCAACATGGAGATCATGCTCTCGCGGGACATGGCCAACCGGCGTCTCTGGCCGGCGATCGACCTGAACCTCTCCGGCACGCGCAAGGAGGAGCGACTTCTCACGCCCGAGGCCCTCGAGGTCTCCTACAGAATCCGCCGCACGCTCATCGACAGGGGCCCCATCCGCTCGATGGAGACTTTCCTTGAATCGCTTGGCAAGCACGCCACCAACGCCGAGTTCGTCGCCAACTTCGCACAGCTCACCTGGCGGTAGG